>CACXDK010000058.1 GCA_902766345.1 uncultured Spirochaetaceae bacterium
TTGGATTCTGTGTGTCTTGATATTGACTACATGGATTCGTATAAAGACTTTACTGTGGATTGTGAAAAGTTTCCTGATTTGTCTGGTTTTAGTGCAGAGATGAAGCAGGATGGAATTCGCCTTGTGCCGATTATTGACGCTGGTGTAAAAATTGAAGAAGGCTACGACATTTATGATGAGGGAATTAAAAATGATTACTTCTGTAAAAAAGAAGATGGTTCTCCTTATGTTGCAGGTGTGTGGCCTGGACGTTCTCACTTTACAGATTTTATGAAACCTGAAGCAAGTGAATGGTTCGGTGGAAAATACAAAAAGCTTACAGATTGTGGCATTGAGGGGTTCTGGAATGATATGAATGAACCTGCAATGTTCTATTCTGATGAATCAATAAAAGCTGTTTTTGAAAAAATAAGAAGTTATGAGGGGCAAAATCTTGATGTGCATTCTTTCTTTGAATTCACTCCCCTTAGTAACAGTACTTTTAATAGACTGGATGATTATCAGCGGTTCTATCATGAAGTAAAGGCTGAGGATGGCTCTGTTTCAAAAATTCGTCATGACAAAATTCATAATCTGTATGGCTCCTTTATGACAAGGGCTGCTGGGCAGGCATTGGAAAAGATTTCTCCAGATAAGCGAATGCTTTTGTACAGCAGAGCTTCTTGCATAGGTGCTCACCGTTACGGTGGAATTTGGACTGGCGATAATAATGCATCTTGGTTTCATCTGCTTCAGGAAATAAAGATGCTGCCATCTTTGAATATGGTAGGATTTCTTTATTCTGGTGCTGACATTGGTGGATTCGGTGGTTCTACAACAAGAGAGCTTTTGCTCCGCTGGCTTGCTCTTGGCGATTTTACTCCTCTTATGCGAAATCATAGTGCATGGGATGCACGTCAGCAGGAATGTTATGCATTTGGTGATGTTGCGGATTTTAAGAGTGTGCTTGATTTACGTTATGCATTGCTTCCATATATTTACAGTGAGTTTGTTAAGTCTGCAATTAATGGAACAATGTATATCCGACCTCTTGGTTTTGACTACCCTGATGATGACAGGGCTGTCCGTATAGAAGATGAGCTTTTGGTTGGTGAGGGTATTTTGATTGCCCCCGTGTATGAGGAAAATGCAAGAGGACGCTATGTTTATTTGCCAGAGGATATGACGAAAGTTACTTGGTGTTGTGGTAAGATTTCAACAGAAGAAAAAACTAAGGGTTCTTATTATGTGTATGTTCCTGTTAATACGGTTGTTTTCTTTGTAAAAAAAAGATGCCTCGTTCCTATGTGCAAGCCTGCAAAAAATACAAGCTGCCTTGACACATCAACTTTTGAATGTGTAGGAACAGGGGCATCTTATGATTTATATGAAGATGACGGTTTTACAAGAGATATACACCTTGAAGGTAATATCCGTACTATTCATAAATAGAATATAGTTCTATATTAGCATCTTGAAAATTTGAAAAGCACAGCCACGAACCATCAGGCGATAAATCAAGTCCCGTTGGCTGATTGCCTCCATATATTGTATCTATCTTTGTCCCGTCAGTGGTGTCGAATATAATAACCCTTCCATTGACGGGACTTCTTTTTGTGTAATCTTCTTTATTATTAGGACCTCTGCATGAAACAAAAAGCCATCTATTTTTGTATAATGCTATTGTGTTTGGATTGTTAAAAACTTTCCAAGTTGATGTTACTTTGAATTCTGTAAGATCAACTGTATAAATGCATGCGTGATACATGTCGCTTATGTATGCCTGTGTTTCCTGTGCATTTAAAGCTATGTGCCGCATTGCAGATTTTGGAATAGAAATAGAATTTACAAGTTTGCCTGTTTGTGTATTAAACTTTTGTATTTTGCTTCCATCGAAACATAGAACAATAATTTCTTTTCCTTCATTAATAAATGCAAGTCCGCGAGGTGCTTCTGCAGTTTGAAGTTTTCTTACAACTTTTCCAGTTTCATAATCTATAAGACTGACATCGTTAGAAACCCAGTTTGAAACTGCAAGAAGCTGATGTTCGCTGTTCCAGGCAATAAACTTTGACCAGGTTCCTTCTGTTTGAATTTCGCGTTTAAAAGTAAAATTTGGATAGCTGTATTCATATTCGTAAATATAGCCAGTTGTCATTTGAGAAACAAAGAATGCATTTTTTTCTTTGATGAATAAACCTTCGGCAAATCCCTGTTTGTTTGAGCGTGGAGGATTTATCATTTTTGCTGTGCGGTCTTTGGTAAGATCCAGAACTTGAAAACCGTTGTCTTCAAGAAGGGGTAGGACAACGCATTTGTTGTCGGGAGAAAACAGTACTTGTTTTGGCTGTTTGCCACATTTGTATGTGCCTTCTTTGTTAAAAGTCAGTTTTTTTTCTGAGTTTGTCTGTGAAAAGCCCAAAGAAGGTAATAAAGAACATAGGAAGATAAGCGAAAATAATGTATTTTTCAGATGTTTCATGTTATAAGTATAGTAATCTGAGCTGTTTTTGTCTATTTCTTACAGTTTTTTGAAATTTTATTGCTATTTTTCTAAATATTTTCTTGACATCATTGTAAATATGATGTATTATTATTGAACATAATACGACGCTGGGTAGAGCAGTTGGCAGCTCGTCGGGCTCATAACCCGGAGGCCGCAGGTCCGAGTCCTGCCCCAGCTAAA
>CACXDK010000059.1 GCA_902766345.1 uncultured Spirochaetaceae bacterium
TAAATCTTTAATAAGAGTTGGTTTCATAATGCTATATTATAGAATATTTACTGTCATGCCGTCAATAATCGCCATTTTGGCACATAATATTGTCTATTCTTAAGAAATTTTACATTCATCCCTAAAATTCGACGTTTATCCCAGTTTTGTGGACAAAAATAAAATTTATGCCTAAAATATAAGAGATAGATTGAAGAAAATGTTGTTCTTGGATCAAATGATGTTAAATATAGTTCTGGTGCTACCGTATACCGCTATGTGCGTGCTGCACCATGATGTATAACTTTCTGCCCCTTCAGGGGCAGTTTTTTTATACTATTTTGCCTACTTGTTTACACGAATCTTAGGCTTGTTGTTTTCTCCCAGTATGACTGCAAGTATTTTTCGCTCAATCATGCTGTCTACAGTCTTTTTTAGTTTGGATGTTATACCTTTATATCCCATTGCATGAGAAAGTTCTGTAAGTGAAAGAGGTTTTTCGCTCAGCATGTTCACTATTCTGTCTTCGTATTCTTCGTTTTTGTTTTCTTTATTTGTAAAATACTCATGTACGGGAATTATGACGGAAAGATAATCTCTTTCTGGGTTCATTACAAACTTTAATTTAGGAGAACCATTTGTTTCAAGTGCTTTTCTTGCATTTGGAAATCCTGTATTTCTGCCCTCGATGAGCCTCAGTTCTTTCAGAAAGTCTCCAATTCTTCTGTTTCTGTACATTCTTGCTCTTATGTCTTCGTTGGCAATGGAACTTTCTGTTATGCTTCTGTCAAATCCCGGGAAACTTGTTATTTCCATGCATGAAGGAGTTATTCTGACCGTAATAGGTTCACTTATCTGATATGAGCGGTGATATACAGCATTTGCAAGAAGTTCTTCGACAGCATCAAACGGATAGTTTGAAATCTTTAATGCTTCTGCTTGGTTCTCTATTTTTACCGTGGCTTCCTTTAACACATAATTCTTAATATATGACAATGCATCCTTAAGCTGTCTCTGGATTGGTCCTGAAAAAGTCTTTTCAATCATATCCGTTCCTGTTGGATCAGGAATGTCAACAACCTCTATTCTTGCATAACGGAAGTATTTTTCAGGATGCTCACAGAACATCAGTATTCCTACATTCAAAGGCTTTAATCGTTCTGGAGGACCTCCTGCTATCTGCATGTCAGTACACAATGTCTTTAAATCAAGTTTGTCAGAATGTTCATATAGCGAACTTCCAATTTCCTTTAAATGCCCTCTGATAAGACCTATGTCTAAATCTTCTAATTCAGCGGCAAGGTTTGGTCTGTCGTCGAAAGGTATGCTTGTTGAAGCGTAAAACAGTTCCTTTTCTTCTTCAGGTGATGCTATGACACTGCTTGAAAATTTTCTTATATAATAATATTTGACGGATTGCTTGTTGTTTGCGTTCTTTGGTGCTTTGTAAGGTCTTCCGTAACCACCAGAAACCCAGATTACAATAAGATATACGCCTTTATAAAATACAGGTTCTACAACAGGCTCGTATAGTGGTTCTATGAAATGGCAATACTCCCTGAGCTTTTTGAGTGTTCCGTCTATGCTTTCTTTGTTGACGCCTTTTAGGGGATATTTTGGAAAACCGTTTTCTTCTTCTATGCCTATAATGATATAGCCACCGCCAATATTGTCTATGTCATTAGCAAATGCACAAATGCTTCTTATTATAGGCTCTGGATTAAAGTTTTCCTTATACTCTATGCGAGTAGACTCAACAGTTCTTTGGTTGATTAAATCTTCTATATTTACAGGAATTGCCATGTATTACAGTATATACCCGACTTGCTTTTCTGTCGAGTCACTCGATGAGTTTTTGTCGAGTCACTCGACATGATGATGTCGAGTCTGTCGAGTCATTTTTATTCTATTTTTCCTATCTTCTACCGAAAGACTCTAAGTTTGCAAGCCCGCGCTTAAACTGCGGAATGCGTGCACAGGCCGTTGTGTTAAGAGGTGAACGGTCACCGCGCTTTAAGAAGTGATATGCAACGCCTGCAATCATGGCACCATTGTCTCCGCACAGCTTTAATGGAGGGAAAATGCACTCCAGCTCCTTGTGTTCTGCAAGCATAGCCCTTAACCGAGAGTTTGCCGCAACACCACCGCCAGCAACAACTTTAGTCAGCCCTGTATCTTCTACAGCCCTTAGCAAGCGTGATACCAAAGTCTTACATGCAGTTTCCTGAAAAGCCGCAGCAATATTTTCCGTAGTCTTTTCAAAGCCTTCGTTAAGGAA
>CACXDK010000060.1 GCA_902766345.1 uncultured Spirochaetaceae bacterium
CCTGAATATTTCTTTGATACAGGTTCTGAAAGCGGTAATGTTGCAATTCATCTTCACAATCTTGATGTTGAATATCCATTTGCAGGGGTTTCTAAAGTTAGCGATTCAATATATAAATTCAACGGCACTACAATTCAGGTAACAGTGCGTGGCGGAAGTTCTATTGTTGTACAGTATACAGATAATTCTGGTAAGCCAAAGTCTTATAATTTTGTTTCGCTTGCAGAAGATGTTGATATTGTAAAGATTATTGAAGATGAAAATGAACGCCGTGAAAATATGTTGAACGACATCCGTGCTCTTGGACCTGCATTTACAAGCAGCAACTATGGCGATTTAATTTTTGACCAGAATAATATTTTCCTGTGGAATAATTTTGATCTTCTTGTTCCGTCTGTAATTTCTCGTACAGCAAAGAATGACGGAACTGTTTCGGTTGTGTATCAGCTTCCTGTAAATCTGCGTAATGATTGGGATGGAATCCTTACATTTAATTTTACTGATATGTCTAAAGAAGTAAATCTTTTGTATAAAAAGCTTAATAATGGTCTTAGACTGTCTGTTGCAAAAGTTTCAGTTTCTCAGGATACCATTACCGAACGCAATACAGTGTCTGTTACACAGACAAATAATTCTCTGGTTATGTTCTTTCATAACTAGTCAATTGGAGTAATTGATGGCATTTGTTCAGTTTTCAAAGGTGTCTCTTGCATTTGGAGACCGTGACATATTAAAAGATGTTTCTGTAAATCTACAGACAGGAACAAAAGCTGCCTTGACTGGTGCTAACGGTGCTGGAAAATCCACGCTCATTAAGATAATGGCTGGCATTTCAAGCCCCGACAGCGGTGAACGCATTGCTCAAAAAGATGCCCGCATTGCATATCTTCCTCAGAGCGGACTTGTTCATCACGGTTGTTCACTCAAAGAAGAGGCCGATAAGGCTTTTGAATATGGCTATGAAATGCAAAAGCAGATAGACGATCTTGGAGAAGCTATGAAGTCTTCGCCAGAAAATGCAGAACGTCTTGCCGTTACTCAAAGTGAGCTGTTAAATAAATTAAATGAGTCGGGCTGGTACAGACGGGAAGTGCTTGCTGAACAGGTTCTGCTTGGTTTGGGCTTTGACCGCGATGATTTTACACGGCAGACCGATGAGTTTTCTGGTGGCTGGCAGATGCGTATTGCTCTTGCAAAAGCTTTGATGTGCGAGCCAGACATTCTTCTTCTTGACGAACCTACAAACTATCTTGATATTGAAGCTCGCAACTGGCTTGAAAAGTTTTTGCAGGAATTCAGGGGCGGTTTTCTGCTGGTAAGCCACGACCGCTATTTTCTTGACCACACAATAAACGAAGTCTACGAGCTTTTTAACGGCGACCTTCACCGCTATCCGGGCAATTTCACTCACTACGAAAAAGTCCGCGAAGTTGAGCTTGAAACTTTAATCAAGGAATACGAAAAGCAGCAGGAAGAAATCCGCCATTTACAGGAATTCATCGACCGCTTCGGCTACAAGGTGTCTAAGGCGGCTCAGGCTCAGGAACGGCAGAAAATGCTGGATAAAATTGTCCGCATTGAAATTCCTGAAAACTTAAAGAAGATTCATTTTTCTTTTCCTCCAGCTCCACATTCTGGTCAGCTTGTTCTTACGCTCGATAAAATTTGTAAGACTTACGGTGGACCTAATGTAATTAACAATCTGGACTTTGTTCTTGAAAAGGGCGAAAGGCTTGTTGTTGCAGGTCGCAACGGTGCTGGTAAATCAACTTTACTGCGTATTCTTGCTGGTGTAGATTCTGATTTTACTGGTTCCGTAAAACTCGGAAGCGGTGTGACTGTCGGCTACTTCTCGCAGGATAGTGCTGAAAAAATAACAGGTTCAGAAACCATTCTTGAACGGCTTGAAAATGAAGCACCGTTGGAGCTTGTGCCAAAAATGCGTGACATGCTTGGTGCATTCCTTTTTAGAGGCGACGATGTATTTAAAAGCATTAATGTGCTTTCTGGTGGAGAAAAGAGCCGCATAGCATTGTTGGAACTGCTTCTAAAGCCTGTAAACCTTCTTATTCTTGATGAACCGACTAACCACCTTGATATGCATTCAAAAGATGTTCTTCTTGATGCTTTAAAAGATTTTGGCGGAACTGTTGTGTTTGTAAGCCATGATCGTGGCTTTATAGAAGACCTTGCAACAAAAGTCCTTGAACTTCATCCTGGTACATACCGTGTGTTCCCTGGTGATTATAAATATTACATGCAGCGTCTTGAAGATGAAGCAAACGGAATTGTGAGCACACCTTCTGACATTGCTGCAAATAATGCCCGTGCAAAGAATGTTGCTGCGGAATCTTCCGAAGTAAAAGTAAGTGCAACAAAGCTTTCCTGGGAAGAGCAGAAAAAGGCACAGGCAGAACGCCGCAAGCTTGAAAAAGAAGTTGAAAAAATTGAAGCGCAGATAACAGAAGCAGAAGCAAAGAAAGCTGAGCTTGAAAATCAAATGTCAAATCCTGATGTATATTCAAACGGAGAAAAAGCAAAAGCTGTGCAGAAACAAATAGATGACATTGCAGCTCAGCTGGAACATTTGAACGAAGACTGGGAAGCTGCTGCAGAAAGGCTTGATGCTGCTCAGTAGTCAAGTACAAATGTCATGGATTGACAGGTGTTTGACTAGGATATATTATTTTTTTCGGAGGTTGAAATGAAAGTATTGGTTATTGGCGGTGCTGGATATATTGGTAGTCATGTTGTAAAAGAACTTATGGCAAAAGGTCATAAGGTAACTGTATTCGATAATCTTTCAAGTGGATTAGTACAGAATCTTTTTGAAGAAAACGATTTCATTGCAGGTGACATTCTGCATCCTGAAAATCTTGATGCAGCCTTTGCACGCGGTTTTGATGCATTCATTCATCTTGCAGCATTTAAGGCTGCTGGGGAATCAATGATTGTTCCTGAAAAATATTCTATTAATAATATAAACGGAACTCTGAACATTCTGAATGCAGCTGTTGCTCACAACTGCAAGATTATGGTATTTTCATCAAGTGCTGCAGTCTTTGGTGAACCTCAGTATCAGCCATTGGATGAAAATCATCCAAAAAATCCAGAAAACTACTATGGCTTTACAAAGCTCAAAATAGAAGAGTTCATGGCTTGGTATGATAAACTTAAGGGGTTAAAGTTTGCCGCACTCCGTTATTTTAATGCTGCAGGATACGATCCTGAGGGTGTTCTTTATGGTTTGGAGCGTAACCCTGCAAATCTTCTGCCAGTTATAATGGAAGTGGCTTGCGGAAAACGTGAAAAGATTAATATCTTTGGTAACGACTACGATACTCGCGATGGTACTTGTATTCGTGACTATATTCATGTTACAGACCTTGCTGTTGCTCATGTAATGGCATTGGAGTACATTGCAAAGGAACAGAAGAGCCTTACCTTGAACTTGGGTACAGGTAACGGCATTACTGTAACAGAAATGCTTGAAGCAACTCGTCGCATTACAAAGAAAGAAATTAAAGCTGAATATGTAGGTCGTCGTGCAGGTGACCCAGCACAGCTTACTGCAAGTTCTGCTCTTGCAAAAAAAGTTCTTGGTTGGGAACCAAAATATTCTGATGTAGACACTTTAATCGGTTCTACTTGGAATGCATATCAGAAATATTTTTCAAAACATAAATAATTAAAAGCTTGAATAGTTCACGCTGAAAAACAAAAAGCGGTGGCACTTCATTTTATATGAAATGCCACCGCTTTTTTTATGCTCTGTAAAAAGCAAAACTTAAAGCACAGCGTTCAAAAACTGCTTTAATCGTTCTGACTGCGGATTTTCAAAAATCTGCTGTGGTGTACCGCTTTCTGCAATAATGCCGCTGTCCATAAAAAGAACGCGCGTTGCAACTTCGCGTGCAAAACCCATTTCATGAGTAACAACCGCCATCGTCATGCCTTCCTGTGCAAGATCTTTCATGAGGGCAAGAACTTCACCAACCATTTCTGGATCAAGGGCAGAAGTAGGCTCATCAAACAGTATTACATCGGGATTCATTGCAAGCGAGCGAACAATTGCAATTCTCTGCTTTTGACCTCCTGAAAGACTCGAAGGGTAAGCTGCAGCCTTGTCTGCAAGACCAATTCTTTCCAACAGCTGCATTGCCTGCTGTTCTGCCTGCTCCTTAGTCTGAATTTTAAGCATGACAGGAGCGAGCGTAATGTTTTGAAGAACTGTAAGGTGCGGAA
>CACXDK010000061.1 GCA_902766345.1 uncultured Spirochaetaceae bacterium
ATTTTTATCATGAAACTTTCACGATGCCTTGATGTAAAAGTAACAAGCCGCGAAGAATTTAAAAAACTTTCTTCAAAAATAGTTGTTGCCAATCATCCTTCAATTCTTGATGTTGTATTTTTAATTTCCTTAATGCCAAATGCTGACTGCATTGTAAGAGGAGGACTTTCCCGCAGTGTGTTTGCAATCATAATCAAGCAGTTATATCTTGTGAACACGACTGGCATTGAAGAAATGTATGATTTAGCAAAAGAAACTTTGGCAGAAGGAAACAATCTTATTATTTTCCCAGAAGGCACCCGCACACCTCGTCATGGAGTAAACAAATTCAAGCGGGGGGCTGCACACATTGCATATCAAACAAACACGGACATTCAGCCAGTATACATTGGTGGCACAGATAAATACGGACTTGGGAAACATGATGCATTTTTCTCGTACAACCGTAACAACATTTATTTTTATGACATAAAACTTTTGCCACCAATACATATTAATGAATACAAAGAATATGAGCCGCCTATTGCAACAAGGCGGCTCACAAAAAAGATACATTCAGAAATAGCAGCAGAAGCATATTTATATGACAATAAAATTATTTAAAGTACGACATTTTATTTTACAATTTTGCTTGTTAGTTCTTGTTCAGATACTTACGGGACTTTCCTGTCATGCGGTACAGAACAAGACTGTAAATATATGGGCAAAAACAAAAGAACTGCCTGGCACACGGGTTATTATGGAAGTGACAATTCCAGACAATCCATGTGGTACGGCAGTAATAATTTGCCCGGGAGGAAGCTATCATCATCTTGGTGTGTACAACGAAGGACATACTACTGCAAAATGGTTTAACTCTCACGGTGCAACAACCTTTGTTTTAAGATACCGTGTGGCACAAAATAACTATCACTATCCAGCAATGATGCAGGACATTCAGAGGGCAATTCAGCTCATAAGAATGAATGCGGCTGAATATAAAATAGACCCTTCAAAAGTTGGCATTATAGGATTTTCTGCTGGCGGACATTTGGTAACTTGGGCAGGGGCATTTGCAGACAGAGTAAATGAATTGGAAAAAATAGGCATTCACACAACGGTAAGCCTGCGCCCAGACTTTGTAATTCCAGTTTACCCAGTTGTTACAATGCAGGAAGACATTGGACACAAATGGTCACGTAAAAGCCTGTTGGGTAAAAATCCTACACAGGAACAGAAAGATTTGTTTTCAATGGAAATGCAAATTCCAAGCACAATGCCACCTGTGTATCTTGTTGCATGCCATGACGACCCTGTTGTTATTTTTGAAAACAGTGTACGCTTGTATGCAGCTCTGCAAGAAAAAGGTGTCAACTGTACTTTTGCTCAATATGAATGGGGCGGACACGGTTTTGGAATGATGAACAACAAGTTCATGCAAGAATTCCACTGGAATGAACCACTGTATCAATGGCTTAAAGAGTTGAACTTTCTTCCGTAAACGAAGTATTTGCCTATTGTCAGTTTTGTTTCTGGACTAATTCCAAATGCCAAGTTAGAAGAGTCTCCACGCAATTCAGGATTTTCCAACTCAACAGTGTCATAACGAGAAAGCGAAAAAAATCCTATTTTGCGAGCATGTTCATCATCTTTCTTTGCAGAACATGGAATGCGTTTTGTGCCGTCACACAGTAAATATCTAATGCGCCCCGATTTATTCAACATGCCATCAGAAACAACCTTGTATACTGGCTGAGCATTTTCTGGCAAATCATTTTCTGACAAACAATCGCCCTTAACAAATGCCATATATGTCATTTTTACAGATTGTCTGTCCAGTTTTGCAAGCTTTGCTATAGAAGCAACCGGCTCTATTGGGCTCCAGAATATTTCTGCATGACAAGTCTGCTGAGTTCCCGACTGTGATATTGGACAAATCGCAGAACACGAACAGGGCGAAATTACAGAAAAGCCGTCCTGCACAAGAATGTCCCGTACATTAATTAGATTGCGGCTTGTTAAAAGTAGAGCCGGCTCGGACACAAGAAGAATTCCTCTTTCTTCAAGAAATGCAGAAAGCTTTTTTAAGAGTTCAGCCCTAAGTTCTAATGCATTACTTTTATCTTTCCACAACTCATTTAAGGAATGACTTAACACAATAATGTCAAACTTTCCGCTTATATCAGGAAGTTCTTTTGTTTCAAAATTATGAACCAAAGTATTAACTTTGCAGGCTTTCCATTCTGCAGAAAACAATCGTTGCGCAAGGGAGAGGGCTTTTTTTGATGAATCTACAAGAGTTATGTCTTTTACCAAAAACGCATCGCACAAAGCAGCAGAAGCTGGAGCGGGACCTGAACCAATATCCAAAATGCGAAGAGGTGCATTTTTTACAAACGGTTTCAAAGCATTTGCTTCTAAAGAAATCTGCATGTAGGAAACTGGCCAGTAATATAAAAGATAGGCTCCCAAATAGTTAGAGCTGTCCATGTAGCCAGCTCCAGCTAATTCACGGTTTCCAGTAAGCCCTCTTTGTAGTGCCAGAAGAGAATTGGAGACGGCAGAAAGTTCTTTATTAGAAAGGTTTGAACCGTCTGCATTCTTTCGCCACAAAGAAATTAAAGACGGTATATGTTTTTTCAGCTTAGAATTCAGTTGGTTCAACATGATATACAGAGCCGCAATTCTGACAGCGTAATTCAAGAGTTTCGTTTTTATTTTTTAAGTCCGCTCTATCTTTTTCAGACATACCTTTTAAGAAGCGAACAAAAAAGTCTTTAGAACAAGGACAGTCATAAATAATATCACGATGTACAGCAACGATAGGGTTAAACGCACCAAAGTTTTTCTGCAAAAATTCTTCATGAGAATGTCCCTGACTGAACCAGGTTCCCAAAGAAGGAGCGGCTCTGTATACATTCTCAATTTTTTCTATAAGAATTTCATTTTGCTCCTGGTTAGATGCTGTGTTTATTTGAGCACCTAATTTTTCTTTTCCGTTATAGTGGCCACCAGTTTCTGGCATTACCTGAATAAAGATTCCTCCAGCACCAACTACACGACCTTTTTTATCCATCTGAATTGAGGTTGTAAGAGCTGTTTTTAACTGTTCACTGCGGTCAAAAAAGAAAACAAGATCATCTGCAATATTACCAGTTGTATTTACAGAACTTGTCTGTGGGTATTTATCGCCAGGATGTGCAGTTTGAATAGTCATAAAACCATCGCCTGCAAGGAATGGTGTCATGTCCCAGTTTTTCAAAGGCTTATCAACAGGAATGTGATCTGTAAGAAGATACCCGCGAACCCATCCTGTTGAATCAGCTTCTACGCTAAATCCCTTTGCAAGTGAAGTTTCAACATCGTATCGCCAACTTACATGTTCACGGCCTTTCATAAGAGCAGGTATGAGCAATGCTCCGCAAAGGCAAGCCTGTCCAAGAATGTAGGTTTCTAAAATTCCCGTATTATGCTGGGCACGCATCTGATTTACAAAATGTGTTCCGTGAAACAATGCTCCACGAATTCTTCCGTCTGCCATAGTAAAGTGAATCATTTCATCGTTCTGCAGAACCTGTAAATATTCGGACAGTTCTTTGTCCTGTATCTGAGCCTTAATCATAAAAACTACTATAACAGAAAAGCCCTGCTTATGAAAGCAGGGCTTAAACATGAAAAAAATTGTTGTTGCTATATTTCGACTTGCGACGCAAGTTTTAGCATATTTGTTTTGGGTTATTTACCAAGGTAAATCTTATTTTCCCGATCTCTTTCTCTTTGAAGCTACGTCAAACAGAACAGCAAGAAGAAGAACAAGACCCTTAACAGCACGCTGCCAGTTCATATCAACACCAAGAATTGACATACCGTTGTTCAAAACACCCATGAAGATAGCACCAACTACGGCACCACTTACAGTACCTGTTCCACCATAAGCAGAAGCACCACCAATGAAACATGATGCGATAGCATCCATTTCATAGTTCTGACCTGCAGTTGGCTGAGCAGAATTAAGACGGGCAATTGTAACAAGAGCTGCAACAGCTGCAATGAATCCCATGTTTGTATATGCAAAGAACATTACCTTGTTTGTGTTAACACCAGAAAGACGTGCAGCCTTTTCGTTACCACCAATAGCATAGAGGTAGCGGCCAGGAACTGTATTCTGTGTGAAATATCCGTAAGCTGCAATGATAATTCCCAACAAGATAAGGATAACTGGAAGACCACGGTCACGAGCAAGGAACTGTCCGAAGACCAAGATTACCAAAGAAAGGAATACAAGTTTTACAGCAAAAGAAGTTCCTGAAGAAACTGTATAATTGTTCTTTATTTTCTTCTGGCGGCTTATTATTTCCATTATGATGAAAGCGAGTACACAAATGATTGAAATAATCATTGTAACCATTAAAACATGCTTGTCTACGATTTCACCGAAAACTTCAATCTCGTTTTCTTCAAGAGTCTCACCGCTTGGAATGAAGCTTTCAAAAAGGTTCAGATACTTTTCTGGGAAAGGAGCAATTGGTTTACCATCAAGAACGATTGTTGCAACACCACGCCACAAAAGCATACCTGCCAAAGTTGTAATAAATGGCGGAATATGAACGAATGCAATGAAGAATCCGTGGAAAGCACCAATCAATGTACCAATGATAAGACAAAGACAAATTGCAAGCCAAACAGGCATTCCAAGATTTACAATAAATACACCTGCAAGTGCACCAACAAGTGCAACTACAGAACCAACAGACAAATCAATGTTACCACCAGTAAGAATACAAAGCAGCATACCTGTTGCCAAAATAGCTACATAAGCATTCTGACGGATAATGTTCGTAATATTTGCAGGAGCAAACAAATGGGAATTTCCACCTGAATGAGCACTAATCAAAAATTCGAACAAAAGCATTACGCCCACAAGGACGAAAATCATTGTGTTTCCCTTGAAAACAGATTTTACTGCTCTTACAGCTGAATCCAAGGATGATGACTTATTTGTATTTGCCATATTATTCTCCATTATTTCCTAAATTGTCATTTTTACCAGAATTGATGATTTCTGCCATAATCTTTTCCTGTGTTGCTGTCCGTCCATCCATCTCAGCAATCATCTTACCCTCGTTCATGACATAGATTCGGTCACACATACCAAGAATCTCAGGCATTTCGGAAGAAATCATGATTACAGACTTACCTTCGGCAACCATACGGTTTATGATACAGTAGATTTCATACTTTGCACCAACGTCAATACCGCGTGTCGGTTCATCCAGAATAAGGATGTCCGGCTCTGCAAAAAGCCATTTACCCAAAAGAACTTTCTGCATGTTTCCGCCCGAAAGATTACCAACGTCTTCCATAACGGTAGCACATTTTGTGTGCATTTCCTTGACATAGAATTTAGCAAACTCGCGTTCCTTGTCAAAGTCAATGACTCCATGCTTAGAAATCTTTTCAGGTTTTGCAGAAGTTGTATTCTGACAGATTGACTCGGTAAGAATAAGACCGTTACCTTTACGGTCTTCTGTAACGTATGCAAGTCCTGCCTTAATAGCAGACTTTACATTTGGGAAAGAAACTTCTTTTCCGTCCTTGAAGATGCGGCCACGGATATTTGTTCCGTAAGAACGTCCGAAAATGCTCATTGCAAGCTCAGTTCGTCCTGCACCCATAAGACCAGAAATTCCAAGAACTTCACCCTTTCGCAAATTGAAATTAATATGGTCGCAAACCTTAATTCCATCAAATACAGGATGGTCAACACACCAGTCTTTAACTTCAAAACAAACCTCACCAATATGAGGTTCACGTTTAGGGAATCGGTCGGTAAGGCTTCGTCCTACCATGGCCGAAATAATTGTATCTTCAGTAAAACTATCTTTTGCTTTATCAAGTGATGTAATAGAAGTACCGTCACGAATAACGGTAATCTTATCAGCAACATAAGAAACTTCATTCAATTTATGTGAAATAATGATTGAAGTCATTCCCTGCTTCTTGAACGCAAGGAGCAAATCAAGAAGATGCTTTGCTTCTGTATCGTTTAAAGATGCAGTCGGCTCGTCCAAAATAAGAAGCCGTACATTTTTTCCAAGTGCCTTTGCAATCTCTACAAGCTGCTGTTTTCCGACACCAATATCCTTTACCAGAGTTTTTGAAGAATCCTTCAAACCTACCATTTTCAAAAGCTCATCTGCTTTATCAAATGTTTCGGACCAGTTGATTTTTGCTTTGCTTCCCCGTTCATTTCCGAGGAACATGTTTTCACCAATTGTAAGGAGAGGAACAAGCGCAAGTTCCTGATGGATTATGACTATTCCTTTTGCTTCGCTGTCCTTTATAGTCTGGAATTTACAAATTTCACCATCATAAACAATATCACCGGAATATGTTCCATATGGATAAATACCACTCAGAACATTCATCAAAGTTGACTTACCTGCACCGTTTTCACCGCAGATTGCGTGAATCTCACCTTCTTCTACAGTAAGATTTACGTTATCAAGTGCCTTTACGCCAGGAAACAACTTGGTGATATTTTTCATTTCCAATAATGTCTTAGCCATTGGAACCCCTTTTTTTTTTTTTTTGAAAAAAAGGGGGCTGTCTGATTTGTGATTTCGACAGCCCCTTAATCAAGTCAATTCAACTATTTGAGCTGAGCTTCTGTGTAATATCCAGAGTCAATCAACAATGCTTTGTAGTTGTCTTTTGAGCCGTAAACTGGTTCACAAAGGAATGAAGGGATGATACCTGTTCCGTTGTTGTATGTTTTTGTGTCGTTTACTTCTGGTTTTTTGCCGTTCATGATAGCGTCAACCATCTCAACTACTTTAGCAGCAAGTGTACGAGTATCTTTGAAGATAGACATAGCCTGTGTGCCTTTGAGCATGTTCTTTACAGAGATAATATCGCAGTCCTGACCAGTGATGATTGGGAAGTTGTCTGCTGTGTATCCTGCAGAGATGAGAGCGTTTGTTACACCGTTAGCTGTTGAGTCGTTTGAGCAGTAAACTGCGTCGAGTTTTGTTGCTTTTGGACCGTATTTGTTAGCTGTGATGAGGTTCTCCATTCGTTTCTGAGCCTCTTCTGTTGACCAGTTGAGAGTA
>CACXDK010000062.1 GCA_902766345.1 uncultured Spirochaetaceae bacterium
ATGTGTACCAGGAAACAGAATTAGCCACATTTCAAATGCCGTATACGATATTGCCTTTAAGCAGAACAATTACGGAGTTGTATATGAATATTGCGGACATGGAGTAGGTCTGGAAGTTCATGAAGATCCTTCAATTCCAAACTGCCCTGGTCACGATGCTAATCCACGGATTCAGGCTGGAATGGTTCTTGCTATCGAACCTATGATTAATGAAGGTACAGAAGACGTAATAACAGGTGCTCACGGTAGCGACTGGACTGTTGTAACGGCAGACGGAAGCTGGAGTTGTCACGAAGAACATACTGTAGCAGTATTTCCTGATCACACAGAAATACTCACTGATTTAAATTACAATGGCAATGCATGCCAGGTATAAAGCATAAAAAATACAAGTGGAGGACGTATGTCTAAGATTCAGATGAAAAACGCCATTGCAGAACTTGATGGCGATGAAATGACACGAGTGCTGTGGAAGCTCATAAAGGATAAGCTGCTGCTGCCTTTTATTGACTTAAAGACAGAATACTTTGATTTGTCCATTACAGAACGTGACAAGACAGATGACAAAATTACCTACGAAGCTGCTGCTGCAATCAAACGTCTTGGCATAGGTGTAAAATGTGCAACAATTACAAGTAATGCTGCCCGTGTAAAAGAATATAATCTTACACATCTTACTCCAAGTCCTAACGGTATTTTGCGTGGTGAACTTGACGGAACTGTGTTCCGCACACCAATCTTTGTAAACAACATCAAGGGAACTGTAAGCTGCTGGAAAAAGCCTATTACTCTTGGACGCCATGCTTACGGAGATGTATACAAAAACTGTGAAATAAAGACTCCTTGTGCAGGAAAAGCAGAACTTGTATTTACTGGTGAAGACGGAAAAGAAATCCGCAAAACAATCATGGAAATGAAAGGTCCTGGAATAATTCAGGGAATTCATAATATTGATGCATCTATAGAAAGTTTTGCCCGCTGCTGCTTTACTTATGCACTTGATCAGAAGATTGACGTATGGTTTGGTGCAAAGGATACCATTAGTAAGACTTATGACGGTAACTTTAAGGAAATCATGCAGCGTGTATTTGATACAGAATATAAGGATAAGTTTGAAAAAGCTGGTCTTACATATTTTTACACACTTATTGATGATGCTGTAGCTCGTGTTGTAAAGAGCGAGGGCGGATTCCTTTGGGCTTGTAAGAATTATGATGGTGACGTAATGAGCGATATGATTGCCTCTGCATGCGGAAGCCTTGCAATGATGACAAGCGTACTTGTATGTCCTGGCGGAGAATTTGAATTTGAAGCAAGTCACGGTACTGTACAAAAACACTACTACCGTTACCTGAAAGGCGAAAAAACAAGTACAAACCCTGTAGCAACAATATTTGCCTGGACAGGTGCTCTTGCAAAGCGTGCAGAACTTGACAACACTCCAGAACTTGCAGAATTTGCTCACAAACTGGAAAAAGCAACTTTAAGCACTATAGAAGATGGTATCATGACTGGAGACCTTGCAAAACTTGCTGTTCCAGCAGCAAAGAAAATCGTCAACAGCTGGGAATATATTGATGAAATAGCAGCCCGCCTGTAAATATTGTAAAAATATATAGAAGAATAACATCTAGACTGCCCTTTACGGGGCAGTTTTTTTATGTACACAGCCCTGCGGCTGCAGCTTTCATCTTCATTTTGTCTTCATACATACGTTTGTCTGCAAGATTATATATTTCAGCAGAACTCATATTAGCGTTCCACTCAGCCATGCCCATGGCACTGGTAAATTCTGTTTTTGCCATATCGGAACGGATTTTCTGCATTATATTTTCTACAGTCTTTAAATCCGTATTGCAGAAGACAACTACAAATTCATCGCCTCCCATACGGTACATAAAGCAAGAATGAGGCAAAGACTTCTGAATCGTACTGCATACAGTAATTATAGCCCTGTCACCTTCAGAATGTCCTTTTGTATCGTTTATGATCTTAAGGTTGTTCAGGTCAAACTCACAGAGTGCCGTTATGCTGTCTTTAGGAAACCTCTTGATGTCCGCAAAGAAACTCATCCTGTTTAAAACTCCAGTAAGATTGTCCCTCTTAAAATGTTCCAAATGAATGTAA
>CACXDK010000063.1 GCA_902766345.1 uncultured Spirochaetaceae bacterium
CTTTCAAAGGTATTTTTAAAGTTCCAAGCGAAAGTTTCAGACTTATCCTTTCAGTTGGTGTTCCAACCGCAGGGGAAAGTCTTTCTTACAATATCAGCCAGATTGTTATTATGGCAATGATTTCAAAACTGGGAACGTATGCAATTTCGGCGCAAGTTTATACACAAACCATAGTACGATTTGTCTTTGCAATTGCAATGGCAATAGGAAACGCAACACAAATAAAATCCGGTTACTATGTAGGAGCACACCAAAGTGATGTTGCATACAGAAAAGTCTTTAAATATCAGATTGCAGCAACCTCCTGCTCAATGATTTTAATTGCTGTAGTAAATGTATTTAAGACACCATTAATAGGACTGTTCACTGATATAGATGAAATAACGAAGCTTGTATGTTCGCTTCTTATTTTTTCCACATACATAGAATTTGGAAGATCCCTCAATCTTATCTATATCGGGGCTTTAAAAGGAGCAGGAGATATACGTTTCCCAGTTCTGTATGGAATTTGTTCTAACTGGGGCATTATGGTATTAGGAAGCTATATTTTAGGTCTAAAAATGGGCTTAGGCTTGATAGGATTCTGGCTCGGAATAGGTACTGACGAAACGACAAGAGGAATTGTTATGTTCTTTAGATGGAGAAGCAAGCGCTGGCAACGTCATGCACTTGTCTAGACATGACGTAAGCTTTCATTAGGCTCAAATTCTACATTAAAGACCGCCGTTTGCTTTTTTGAAACCTTGCCGTTTATGTGGTTAAACAAAATTTCTGCAGCCGTTTTTCCCATTTCTTTCAATGGCTGAACATTGGTAGCAATTTTTATATTATAATTCGTGTCATTTATAAAGCCATCAAAACCAACAATGCTTACATCATCAGGGACAGAAAATCCGGCAAGGCCCAAACCGTTTACAACTTCAGGCACAAGAATATCCATACTACAGAATACAGCAGTAGGTTTCTTTTTCCATTTTTTTACAGCTTCTGTTATCCTGCTTTGCAAATTACATGCATCATAGTCTGTACGTATAATATAATTTTCAGGTGAATAAGCAACGTCAGCATCCTGCAAAGCTTTTATAAACCCCTTTTCACGTTCAGAGATATTTTCGTTGTAAATGTCTTCTTCAAGACCTATAAATGCCAGCGTGCGATGCCCATATTCAAGTATTTTTCTCACGGTATTGTAAGCCGCATTAAAATTGTCGGTATCAACCCATGACAGAAGAGAACTTCGAGGCCGATCCCCTATCACAACACATGGATGATCTCGTTTTTTTAGTTCCTCAAGCATCTCTTTTGGAATTTTTTTCAACCCGATGTAGATTATTCCATCAACCTTATTCTGTCTGAACGGGCGCAGATAGTCATAGGACGTATCATCCTTAACTTCCGGTACGGTTCCCAAAATCATGTCAATGCTGTTCTTGCGGCACGTTTCTTCTATCCCCGAAAGAACCTGCATAAGATAAAACATTCTTGATGACTTTATAAATGGAATAGGAGTCAATATGGCAATAGTATTACATTTTCCAGAATTCAATACCTGTCCTGCAAAATTCGGAGCATAACCTAACTTGTCAATGGCAGCAAGGACTTTTTTCTTCGTTTCTTCCTTTACATTTGATTCTCCGTTTACAACGCGGGAAACAGTTATGAATGAAACTCCGGCAAGGTCTGCCACGTCTTTTTGCGTTACCATTACTAACTCCTTACTGTTTATTTTGCTTCAAAAATATATGTCTGGATTGCCCGTGGAGGACAGATAAAACATCTAGTCTTATTTTCATCAGAAACCTTTGAAGTATACACTTTTGAGCAGTTTTTGTCTTGTACATCATCTTGAACGAAATTCAGTTCAAACACCATGTCATCTTCCGTCCTATTCATGACAACCAGCACAACTTTTCCTTCAGGCGTTATAAATGCAGTACTTTCCATCATGTTCCCCATCTTTCCATCACATGCAGCTGGAACCATAAACGGAGACATAGTGCACCCAATTCTCTTTGAACCAGGTCTAATAAAACGTGAAAACTGACCAATATAATAGAATGTGCTTTGGTACAAGATTTCTTTTGTTTCTGTATTAACTAAAATAGGGGCATCACAGAAATTTCCAACATGATTCGGGCCTCCCTCAATGTCAAGAACCATATTCCAGTCAATCCATGCCGTGCATCCTGCATTAATGTCATTTATGATATTGTGTCCGTAACGTTCACCACAAAACCATTTTCCAGGCTTGGCACCCCCTTCTATGCACCCTTCAGTAAAAAATAGTTCCTTGTCAGGATGTACAGCTGCACATTCCGCTACATTTTCGTACTGGTCTCCTGAATACCAGTGATACGCCATGCCGTCGATTACATCTTCTGCCCCCGGCACAGAAAAGCACTCCTTCATGCAGGACACCATGTTATCCCTATTGTGATCCCATACAAGTATTTTTATGTTGCCCAATCCATTTTTTACCAGTGCCGGTTTCAAGTAGTTCACGGCAAAATCTGCCTCCTCTGCCCCTGTCCACAGGCAGGAATCCCAAGTCTGAATGGCTTCGCCTTCATTCTGAACAGACACATACCCCACACTTATTCCTCTCAATTCAAGCCCTTTTAAAAATTTAACAAAATAATCAGCCCACAGCTGAAAGTATTCACGTTTTAGTTTTCCACCGTTATTCATGTCATTATTTGTTTTCATCCATGCAGGCGGTGACCATGGAGTTACAATGACAGAAAGCTTTTTGTTTTGCCATACAGCATGTCTTAAAGCTGGGGTCATGTATAAGTCAGTGCGTTTAAAAGAAAAGCTTTCAAGCGTTTCATCCTTATTCTGAACACAGGCCCAGTTATCAAGCGAAAAATCACAGGAATTCATGTGAGTTCTTGCAAAGACATATCCATTTCCTTTTGAACTGAAACAATCTGCCATTATTTTCTGCTGTGCATCTTCAGAAAGGAAAGAAAGAACAAAACCAGAACTTTCAGTAACAGCACATCCAAAACCCTTGAAAGTTTGAAATGTTTTTTTTGCATCAATGTCTATAGTACATGAAAGATTTGCCCCCTTTTTTGCCATATACAAATTTTCTTCTATTTCTGCAATTCTGTTCTTGGAATCTTTTGAAGTTTCATATACACGTTTCAGTATCATTTATATCTCCACCTTTAAATATTTGTTTGCGTAAACATAAACTTATGGTAATATGCCTTTTATATGTTTGTCAAGAAAAAACTTGACAGTAAAAGAGAGGCACGTCTATAATGTTTACGTAAACATAAAAAACAAAATTGTTTACGCAAACAATAATTAACGGAGTTATGTATGAAGAAAATCTTTTCTTTTAGGCGAAGGTCTATTCTCTCTATGGCACTGGTAACTATCATTTCACTTTCCAGTTGTGGATCTAAAAAACAGGACAGAGTAAAAGTCAGATGGTTTGTTGGTCTTGGAGCAGGTTCTGACGAACCGACTTTTGCACCACAAAAGGCTGTGGTTGACAAATTCAATGCTTCTCAGGACAAGATTGAGCTTGTTCTTGAAATTGTAGACAATGATCAAGCATTCCAGACTCTTGCAACACAGATTTCTGGTGGTAACGCTCCTGATATATGCGGTCCTGTAGGAATCCGAGGACGCGATAGTTTTAAAGGGGCATGGCTTGACCTTGATCCACTTGTTAAAAAGACAAACTTTGACTTGACAAAATTTGATCCTTCAATGGTTGAATTTTACCGCGACAAAGAAGATGGACTTATAGGTCTTCCATTTGGAATTTATCCGTCTTATCTTTATGCCAACAAAGAGATTTTTGAAGAAGCCGGCATTCCGCTCCCTCCTAAAAATTATGGTGACAAATATATTGATGAAAACGGCAAGGAATGGACATGGGACTATGACTGCATACGAAGAATAGGCATGAAGCTTACTGTTGATGCAAATGGAAATGACGCTACCGATCCGGATTTCGATGCAGAAAACATTGTTCAGTGGGGATTTGGCATTGTATGGGGAGATGCAAGAGGATACGGAACGCTTTACGAACCAGGTACTTTTGTAGGAGAAGGTAATAAGGCACAAATTCCAGCAGCATGGCTTGATGCATGGAAATGGACATATAACGGAATGTGGAAAGATCATTTCATTCCAACAGCCCCTTACGGTGACTCAGACATTCTTTCAAATGGAAGCTGGGGAGAATCTGGCAAAATCGCAATGTTCCAGTGCCACGTATGGTATTCGGGATACGCAAAAATGGACTATCAGTGGGATGTATATCCTATGCCTTCTTACAACGGAAAGACAACAGCAAAAATGCATGCTGACACATTTGAAATTCCAAAGGATTCAAAGCATCCAGACGAGGCATTTGAAGTTCTTACATATCTTGTAACAACCGCTTCTGATGACCTGCTGAAAATCTACGGAGGAATGCCTGCAATTACATCAAAGCAGGACACATTCCTTGACACATTCTTTAAGGAAAGATATCCACACGTAACAGTAAACACAAAGGTAATAAAGGACAGCATTAAATATGCTGACAACCCGAACCATGAATCATGGATGCCAAGTTTCCAGGAAGCATCTACATGCTATACAGAATTCTGGAAAAACCTGACAAACAATGACGGTCTTAACGTTGATGCCGAAGCAGAAAAATTAAAGAAAAATCTGGATGCAATTTTTGCAGCAGCAACCAAATAATTTTTTTTATAAGGAGGCACGGGTGGTGCATTTTTCTCCTGAATGCATCACCCTAAAAAACATGAAAAGAAATAATGCAGTTCTTGGAATTCAGCGTTGGGAAAAGAAATGGGGGCTTATATTTATAGCTCCATGGCTTGTTGGCTTTTTACTGTTCTATTTTGGCCCTATGGTATCGTCTTTTATATTTTCGTTTTTAGATTATAATTTGATACAGCCAGAGGCTACAAAATTTATCGGATTGTCAAATTGGAAAAGGGCATTTTTGGAAGATCCGATTGTAATGAAATCCATAGCACATATTCTTGAATACAGTTTGATTTCACTGCCCATTTCATTCTGTTTTTCTCTTTTCATAGCCTTTCTTTTAAACAATCAGCACTTGCTGGGAAAAAAGCTTTTCAGGGCATTATTCTATCTTCCAAGCATGGTTCCTTTCGTGGCAACAGTTCTAATATGGAAAGGCATAATGAATGAACAGACAGGATGGTTCAACATTCTTTTGAATCAATCTGGTCTGCCGGGGGTAAGATGGCTTTCCAGTTCAAAATGGATTTACTTCTCATACACAATGATAGGATTATGGGGATGCGGTAATACAATACTAATTCTTCTAGCCGGATTACAAGGAGTACCGCAGGAATTATATGAAGCCGCAACAATTGATGGGGCCAATTCATGGCAGAGAATGACAGCAGTTACAATTCCTATGCTTACTCCTGTTATTTTTTACAACATTCTTATAAGCGTAATTAACTTAATGCAATTTTTCCTAATTCCTATGGTAATGAACAATGGTGATGGTTTCCCTAACGGAACAACAAACTTTCCAATGGTTTATTTCTACAGACAGGCATTTTCTTACTTTAGCATGGGATTTGGTGCAGTTATTGCGTGGGTAATATTTTTTATAGGAATGATTTTTACTCTAATCTTGTTTGGAACATC
>CACXDK010000064.1 GCA_902766345.1 uncultured Spirochaetaceae bacterium
CCTGTGTAACTCTGCCGTTGTAGCTTACAAAGGTCTTAGGCTTGTCGCCTGTGTATCCTGCTGTACCACCAGCAAGAGGGAATGCGTCGTTCTGTATAATAGAATAGAATGTTGAAAGAATGGACTCTTCGGCATTGAACACACCGTTAATAAAAGTGATTGCAAATGCACTTCTTCCAGAAGATGGATCGTTACAGCGAATTCCACATCTGCTAAGGGCATCCCTAATTTCTGTAGAACTTGCAATTGGGTATGTACTTCCATTTTCAACAAATGCACCTGCCACGTGAGATTCTGGTGAAAACATTGTGGTAAGGACTATTGTTGAATTTGCAAACCCCTGGGGAGAAATTTCACCTGCTGTAGTTGTTCCAATGACTTCGCTTTTTGGAAAGCGTTCCTTTAGGGCTTTTGATAGTGTTTCAAAATCATAAGTAATGGCAGCCATAAAAATAACTGCTTTATATGAATCCGCACTGCGCTTTAATTTAGAACACAGTTCATCTACTGCAACGTAAAGACTTGTTGCATTTGTGGATACAACTTCCTGTTCCATAGTGAGATGTCTCCTTGGTGTTTTTAAAGTCTATTTCTTCCAGTATAAAAGAGGTTCTTTTATTTTTCAAATCTTTTATGGCGAATATAATATAATATGTTGTTAGAAATGCGTTCTCAAATATTTACAAAGGCGGAACTCTTTTTTTGTTAAAAAAATATTTAAAAACCGTGCGTACTACTCATTTTTTGTTTTTGCTTTTGTGATACATTTTTTATGTATCATGACGGTTCTGCAAATGCATGGACATTCAATACCGGCGACTATGAGTCTGGCAACTACAACATTCTTGTTGAAGCCGTCCGCAAGGAAGACAGACAGTCTTACAGCTATTCTTTCAACCTTAAGATTGCAAGATAGAAAGGTTCATAAAGTCAGGCTACAGCTAAATCTGTTCAGGCTGTAGCTTGGCTTTTTTAAGGCATATTCTAAAGCCTTTGCTTATGAACCAGCCTGCAAATACGGACAAAATCTTGTCAAGTGTGTTTGCAGGAATTCGGGCAAGGATAGAAGATACCAATAAAGGTATTTGAGATTTTAAGAATACGAATGACGCATAGCTTGTGCGGATGCTTTCCTTGTACTGAAAATGGGTGAATATGATGGTAAAGATAATGCCACCTTCAAAGCTTATTATTATTGCAAGAATTACTGATATAATAAGACAAAGTATGGCATTTTCTTCAGGCTGTTTTCTTAGTGCAAAGCGTATGCCCAAAACTACAGTAAGGCTGCACAATACAAAGGCTAGGTCCGAAAGATTGGTCTTGTCGAATACGATCAGATGGTATGATACTGCTGCGACAACACCACTGGTGCATGAAATGAACGAAGCGGCTGCCGTTAATATAGTGTCCAAAAATAGCGGTATGCTATACTTTACTACAAGTATATGCAGTACTGTGTTTAATACTCCGCATACAAGGCCTATCGCCAGATGGATTAAAAAAGTGCGCATAGAAAAATTACGCATAAGGAACCTCCAGTCGTATTTCAGTGCCGTCTTCATCAGAAGAAATGGAAAGATTTGCCCCTATCTCTTCTGCACGGGAATGCATTCCGCGCAGTCCAAGATGTGAAGTGTCTGTAATGACTTCATCACAGTTGAATCCAGAGCCGTCATCAGTGATAAAGAATATGGCAGATTTATCAGTACAGCGAATCATTACGGAGACTTCCGAAGGATTTGCATGACGTGCGGCATTATTCATTGCTTCCTGCATTATGCGGTAACAATGAAGCTTCTTCTTTGCCGACAGGCTATTAAGGGCTGACGGCAAGGAGGGAGAATTATAGTCTTTTACAAAAAACTTGCATGGAATGTTCCTGTATGAGGAAAAAGCCGTACATAAATCTTTCAGCAGAAGTTTGAAATCTGCTGTGTCAATGTTTATAGGGTCTGCATTATGTATAATGGAACGAATCTCGTTTATGTTTGTGCGGTTGAGAGAAGAAATCTTTTCTGCAATAGAATGAGCTTCTTCTGTGTTGTTTATATATGGCGTAAGCTGATTGAATAGAAGCGCAACTGCACCAAGATTCTGACTTACAGTGTCATGCAGATCCCTGTATATTTTGTTCCGTTCCTTGTCTTTTACCTGTTCTATAAACTTTGCTCTTTCACTTTCTATTTCAATCGCTTGCTTTTTCTGCTTTGTGCTCATGTAAGAAATCAGAATTATTGACATTATGATTAAAAGCATTATTACTGTTATTGTCAGGCTTATGTACTGAATTGATGCTTTATTAACCATTTCATTTTCTCGCTTGTAAATAAAACTTGTGTACCGTTGTATTTTTACAAGATGCATGAAAGTTTTCTGGCAGAGTTGGGTACCACATTCAAGAAGAGCTTCTGCTTCTCCCTGAATTTGTTCAATAGTGCCAGAAAAATCTTCGTTCTGAATGACGAAGTAGTTCCATGAATTTGTTAACTTGTATTCATCTAGAAAAATAATAAAGTCCTGTACAGCCTGTTCATGTCCAGTACTTTCATTCAGAATATTATCTTCTAATTCCTGAAAAGCAATCATCAGGTCTTCAGAAGTGTGAATGTTATTCTTTTGTGAATATACTTCTCTGCATTGTAAGGTGGGTGCAAGTAGAAGAATAAGGACGAGCTTTACAATTGTGAATCGATTCATTGTGCGAACCCCAGTTTTTTCAGCATTGAAAACTTGTCATTTGTGTCTGTCTTGTCATAAATCTTGCTCAGATGGTTTTCTAGGGTTCTTTGTGAGATGCCGAGTTTTTCTGCTGCTTCTTTGTTTGAAAGCCCTTGTGCCATGCATTCAATTACACTCTTTTCCTTTTTTGTAAGTGCATCTATCATGAATGCTGCTTGTTTTACTGTGTTTGAAAGGTCGTTCTGTATGTAAACGTTTCCAAGGGCTGCTTCGTTAATAGCTTCAAGCAGAATGTGTATGTTTGAATTTTTTGATACATAACCAAGGCATCCGTATTCTTCGCTCATTGCCTTGTTTATGTAAATGCCGGAATCAAATGAAGAATAGACTACAGTGCGTATGTTTTTACCAGAGTCCTTTATCATCTTTAGTACTGAATATCCGTTTGTGTTGTCGGAAGTTCCGCTTTCCTTAAGCGAAAGGTCAACTACAGCCACGCATATTTCATTCTTGTCTATGTTTATGGTCTGAATCAGCTGTTCAGCCTGATTCATGCATGAAGCCTGTCCTATGATTTTCCAGTCGGAGTGATTTGTGATCCAATCTGCAACTCCTGTCCTAAGCATGTCGTGGTCATCAATGAGCAGTAAAGATTTCATTTTTTATATATACTCCAAATAAACTAATAAATCTTGTCCGAACGAAATTATTTTAATCTACATCTTAAACAGTTTTTTGCAGTTTTCATCTACAATTTTGCATAGTTTGTCTACAGTTATGTTTCGCTTTGTGGCAATAAAATCGTAGGTGTACTTTATGAAAAGCGGTGTATTAGGAGTTCCCCTGTGTGGAACAGGTGTAAGGTAAGGTGCATCTGTTTCAAGCAGAATGCGGTCATCTGGAACATAGCGTAAGAGATTTTCCATTTCGTACAGCTTGTTTTTCTTTGTGTATGTTACGGCTCCTCCAAAAGCAATGTGCCAGCCTCTGTCTAAAAAGGCTTTTGCTTCCTCTTCCCCATAAGAATAGCAGTGAACAATGCCTTTATGGTAGCCCACTTCATCAATGCAGGAAATTGTATCTTCAAAAGCATCCCTTGAATGAATGATAACAGGTAGTTGCAATTTTTTTGCAAGCTTTATCTGTAGCATGAACAGTTCTCTTTCGCCCTCGAACATTGCTTTGTTAAAGTCTTCTTCGCTTCTGCCGTCTGGATTCCAGTGGTGATCAAGTCCACATTCTCCAATGGCTGCAAGCTTTTTTGCAAAGCGTTCATCGTCGTCAGTTGCATCTTCTATCTGTTCTTCCAAGGTTTCCATGCACTCATATCTTTCCTGAATGGAATCTGGATCTGGCCAGATGCCCGCAGTAAAGTAAATCATTTTTTCGGCTCTGCCTTTAAGTACAGAATCTTCTATTAAATCAAGGCTTTCTGCAAAATGTTCCTGCCTTTCGGATAAATCATCTGCCTTTGTTCCAATGTCCAAGGCAAATGCTGTTCTGTTCTGTGCCATTTCTGAAAGAATTTCTGCACCCTGTTCTGTGCTTCCTTCTGTGAGCTTTTGAAAATGAAAATGAGTGTCGCTGTACATAATATATTTATTTTAGTGAATTTTTAAGACAATGTACACTGTTGGAAATGAATAGTGTACACTATCGGAAAAGTGTAGTGTACATTGTCGATTGTGAAAAGTAAAAAACTATTCCAATGTAATGTTCTCACATTCTAATGTAACGTTATAATATAGCAATATCTTTTTGTTCAAAAAACTGTACGTCTTTGACTAAAAGCAGGAAAAATGCTATATTATACCCACAAGACCAGAAGCAACTTCTGGTCTTGTCCATTTTAAATCTGTATATACATTCCTATCCTACCTAGATTGAGCAATCTCCCTAACTAGATTACATGAACCGCCTAGCTAGATTTAAATCATAATCTAGCTAGATTATGATCCCTCTCTCCACGGTAATTGCGTTCATGACATTACAGTAATCAATTCCGTAACATTACGGTAAAC
>CACXDK010000065.1 GCA_902766345.1 uncultured Spirochaetaceae bacterium
CCTGTTTTTTCACTTAAATAAAGAAGTTCCTCTGGAGTTCTTCTTGAATACTTACCACGCCCGCCGCAAATGCACAGACCAAATTCTCTTGCACGGGAATTAATGCCACGTTTCAGTGCATACATTACACTTGTTGTAATGCCGCTTGAATGCCAGTCCATTCCTAAAACAGCACCAAAAGATTGAAACCAAAGGGGATCACTTAAACGACAAAGAACTTCCTTCTTTCCATACTCCAGCAGAAGAGTCTGTATAATTTCAGTTCCAAGCAGCATCATACGGTCTGCAAGCCATTTAGGAACAACCCCATGATGCAATGGAAGATCAGCATGCCCCGTCTGCTTTAGCATAAGCTGTTAAAAAAATTATTTAAGTTTAAGCCACGTCCAGAAAGAAGGATCTTCCTGCCCGATTCTCCAGAAAGCAATGCGATCAACATCTTTATCTGCATACAAGCGAAGCCGTGCAACCAGCGAGAATGTATCATCAAAATATCCTGTCACCTTAATCTGTTTTGTAAATGTAAAATACGGCACAGAATCTTCCCGTTCAACAGTATGCATATTGTTTTCACCTAAAATTCTGTTTATGCCACTAAAGTACCAGGCCTTGCCGTAATTTTCATCTTGCCAGGTTCTACCATAGAATGGAATTCCCATAACAAGCTTTTTCTTTGGAAGCACGGTCTTGGCATAATCAACAATGCGCTCACACCACTCCATGCTGGCAACGGCACCAGGTTTACTGGTACTCCAGTGTTCATCATAAGCCATAATGATTATGCGGTCAACAAGAGGCTCTATTTTTGAATAGTCAAATACATCATTTTCCAAAGTCTTTACTCTGGCAGGAAGGGCAATTGTAAGCCATTTTTCCTGACCAATACGTTTGCGTAGTGCTGAAATAAAATTCCTGAAATTTTCACCGTCTCTTTTAGGAATAAGCTCAAAGTCAATTTGAATTCCATCATACGAAGCACTTGCTTTTCCTAGAGTTTCTACAATTTTCTTACTCACTCCAAACTGCGGATCTAAAACAAAGTGTGTTAAGGAACGGCTTTCACAAGTAACCACCAAATGTTTTCGCCCATTATAATTTTTTATTTTAGCAGCATTTGGAATTTTTTCTATTTCTCCGTAACAGTCAATATCGGCACTGAAATAGCATAAATCAGTAATAGGCATTTTATTATTAAACTCATATTCCCTATCCTGCATGACATATCCCCAAACCTCATGAAACTCAACAGCATCACCTGTAGGCAAATCATGGAAATAAGTCATAGAAACTTCATCTTCCGTCTCTGTTGTATTTTCTTCCAAAGTCAGAATATCTGCATCTGGTATAGTATCATCCTTTTTGCCGTTGGAGAAAGCAGGATTTATAGACAATGCTACACACACTGCTGTTACTAATAAAAAACTTCTTTTCATTTTATTTTCCTTACTTTTTAAAATTATGGAATATGAATTATTTCGCGAGGTTTGCTTCCATTTGCAGGACCTACAATACCACGTTCTTCCATTTCTTCAACAAGACGGGCTGCACGATTGTACCCAATTTTTAATCTTCGCTGAATATATGAAGCACTTGCCTTTCCTGCCTGAACAACAATATCAAGAGCTTTTTCATACAGAGGATCTTCTCCTCCATCACCCATGAGGGAAATTTGACCATCACTTTCATCGTCATCATCAGGAACAAAAATCTCATCATCAATATATTCAGGTTCACCCCATTGCTTTACACATTCAACAACATTTTCAACTTCCTGATCACTTACAAAAGTTCCTTGAATGCGGATTGGGAAAGGATCTGTAGAACTTGCATAAAGCATATCACCCTTTCCAAGCAATTTTTCAGCTCCAACTTGATCAATAATAATACGGCTATCAGTCTTACTTGCTACCATAAATGCAATGCGACTAGGAATGTTAGCCTTGATAAGTCCAGTAATAACATCTATTGAAGGTCGCTGTGTTGCCAGAACAAGATGAATGCCAACAGCACGGCTCATTGCACAAAGACGGGCAACTACAGTTTCAAGCTGTTTTCCTGTAGTAGCCATGAGATCTGCAAATTCATCAATAACCACAATAAGATAAGGCAATTTTTCTGCAGCAATTCTACGATCAACAATGCGTTTATTGTAAGATGAAATGTCTCTAACGCCCATACCGTCCAACAGTGCATAACGGCGTTCCATTTCACACAAACAATATTGCAATGCCTGCATAGCCTTCTTTGGTTCTGTAATAACAGGTGTTAAAAGATGAGGAATATCATTATAAAGTTTCAACTCAACAATTTTAGGATCAATCAGAATGAGTTTTACCTGATCAGGACTGCGCTTATACAGAATACTCATCAGCATACTGTTTACACATACAGATTTTCCCGCTCCAGTAGAACCTGCAATCAAAAGATGTGGAGTTTTTACTAAATCCATAATCTGAGAATTGCCCTGAATATCTTTTCCAAGAATTACAGGAACCGCCATTTTTTTCCATTCAGGAAGATCCTGTTCAATACACTCTTTGAAAGAAACTATTGCACGATCGGCATTTGGAATTTCTATACCGACCGCATTTTTCCCAGGAATAGGAGCAACAATGCGGACAGAACTTGCAGCAAGCCGTAATGCAATATTATCCTGCAAAGCAACTATCTTACTAAGCTTAACACCTGGAGCTGGAAGCATTTCAAACATGGTTATAACAGGACCTTTTATAATTCCTGTAACCTCTGCTTTAATTCCAAATTCATTCAGAGTTTCTGTAAGGCTTACAGAAGCCTGTTCTGTTTCTTCATCAATAACCCAATAATGATTGTCCTCGTAAGCTGTAAGCAAATCTGTAGAAACAGAATAAGGTCCACGATTACGTTTTTTTTCTGGCAACGGAACAGGTGTTCCATCCGACTGAACTGCACGAGGCATATCCGCATAAGAAACTTCATCTCCTTCGGTTTCTTCATCCTCTAATCCGTCAGAATTATCAGAGTAAACCTCATCGGTATCTTCCGTTACTTCCTCCGAAACCTCATCATCAATAATCTCATATTCATCAGAGGTTTCATTCGTAGAGTTTTCTTCTTCCGCCTCTTCGTATTCAGACGCATCATCTAAATCTGCAATAACACTGTCATCATTGTCATCAACTCCAGCATCATCTTCAATATCAGATGTATCTTCTTCAGTTTCTTCTATAAATTCCTCTTCTGTATCTAAGTTTTCACTTTCAGCTTCCAACTCAGATTCCTGCATTTCATCATTAACATCACTTTCCATCTGTTCAAATACATCTTTTACAGAAGGCAATTCCATTGTTTCCTGCTTATTTACAGGCTCGCTAACCTCAGGTTCTACCTCTTCGGAATAATCATCCTCCTCAGCATAATCAGAAGCAGATAAATAACCTTCCTGTGCAGCATATTCAGTAGAATTTTCAATAAAGCCATGCTCATTTACAAAATCATTAGGCTCTTCTTCATTTTCTTCAAACATGGAATCTACAGCAGCATTAATATTACGTTCCAGCTGCTTTTCAATTTCCATTTCTTCCTCTGATTTTTCAACGACCTCTTCATTTTCTATTTTTTCAGCATCATCTACTTCATCCAAAGGCTGCTCATCTACTACCTGAGCCGAAACCTCATGCTCGTCCGAAGACTGCTCTTTTTCATTTTCAAAAGAAGGTACAACCACAGAACTTTTCTTTGTAAAACGAGCCGTATAAAACTGAATTTTCTCAACAATGATTTTTTTGTATTTCAAGACTTGAGGTAAAAGATCTTTCTTCAAGGACGAAGTAGAAAGAACCATTGCAACAAGATATTCCATGGCAACAAGAAGAATCGCAATTGCCATGAGTATTATGATTTTTGTAATTGCAATAGGTCCAATATCTTCTACATAAACTTTGCGGGCTACGTTTTCTGCAATTGCCAATGTAAAAAACGGAATAAAACTGATGGCAAGGCAAACAATACGCTGTAAAGACCATTTATCATCTACACAGAAAAATGCCGCCACAAAAAAGAATACTGGAATTAAAAAACTGCTAAAGCCATAAACTTCATAAAGCATGCTGCCAAAGGCAAAGTCACTGATAAGCCCAGCAACAAGACTAACCGCCAAAAACAGTGCAATAATAAACAAAAGAGCGGCAACACCCATCAACAAGTGTTTTGATTTGAATTTCATAGATTATTCCCCTATACCCATTTTTCATTATCGGATTTTTTTTATTCGGGGTTATAATTAATTTCGCCCCCGACATGACATCTCCAACTCTACACACAAAAACTATCAAAACCCGCCAAAAGTCAGCTAAATTCAACTAGACTATAGAAATAAATTCTTGTATACTAAAAATGTGTCAGAATTATACATTGTAGCAACGCCAATCGGAAATCTGGGAGACATAACCTTCCGCGCACTCGAAACATTAAAAAATGTTGATGTCATTGCAGCAGAGGATACCAGACATACACTTGAGCTTTTGACACATTTTGAAATCAGAAAGCCGCTCATAAGCTGCCGTGCCCAGAACGAAGAGTTTGCATCTGAAAAGATTATAAAACTCCTTGATGAAGGACAGAAAGTAGCCTATGCAAGTGATGCCGGAACTCCAGGAATAAGTGATCCCGGAGCTATACTTGCAGGATTAGCCCGTAAAGCAGGGCATACTGTAATACCAATTCCTGGTGCAAGTGCTTTTGCAACCCTTGCGAGTGTTGC
>CACXDK010000066.1 GCA_902766345.1 uncultured Spirochaetaceae bacterium
ATTGACATAAGACGTTTGGCATTTTTTTTTTTTTTTTCGTCTGGGTGGTTGTTAAAGAACACAGCAGTTTTTCGGCTTTTCTGTGCAGCCCGTTGAATTACAGGCACAAAGTCTTGAAGCTCACTGTCAGAATAGTCATAGCGGTAACGCCCGGAGCCGTTTGGTGTGTCGCCAGAAGAATACCAGGCATCTGAATTCCTTCCATGCAGGCGGATATACGCAACACCACTTGCAGACGAACCGACAGCAGGAGGCAAGGCATGTAAATCTGGCATGTCACAAAAAGCAAGGCTTGCGTTACGTTCTGTCAGACCTGCAAAAACAGACTCCCTAATCCACTCCCTGTGACGGAATTCTACAACTACAGGAAATCCTTTAAATTGAAAAAGCAGGTCTGCAAGATAAAGCCTGTTTTCTTTTGTGTAATGAAAGCTTTGCGGAAATTGAAAAAGGACTGCACACAAAACATCTTTTTCGCTTAAACAGCATACAGCACTCTTAAAATCATCCGCGGCATCTTTCCAGTTTCCATCAATCTCGTGTGTAAGCAATCTGTTTGCCTTTATGCTGAAACTGAGTTTTCCATGCGAGCGTTCATAAAATGAAAGCATCTGTTCTTTACCAGGCATATTATAAAACGTACCGTTAAGTTCCAGAGCATTGAATTGAGTTGCATAATAAGAAAGAAAATCTTTCCGCTTAAGGTCTTGCGGATAAAATACGCCTTTCCATTCAGGGTAGTCATATCCGCTTGTGCCAATTAAAATTTCCCCCATACATTAATTTTATAGAATTAAACAAAAAAAATCATGCTATAATATATTCATGGACAGCCTTTCGCCAGAAGAACGTCATATAAATATGTCTCACATCCATGCGCGCGATACAAAGCCGGAAAAGCAGATACGCTCGGCACTTTTCATGGCAGGTTTCCGTTACAGGATATGCGACAAACGTTACCCGGGAAAGCCCGACCTTATCTTTCCAAGATACTATGCAGTCATATTCATAAACGGATGTTTCTGGCATGCACACGAAAACTGTCAGTATTTCAGGTTTCCAAAATCCAACCAGTCTTTCTGGCAAAAGAAATTCACACGCAACAAGGAACGTGATGCAGAGAATTTAAAATACTATCAGGAACAGTGCTGGCGGGTGTGTTTTGTATGGGAGTGTGCCATACGCGGAAAGAATTCAAAACAAAAGATTGAAAACGTAAAAGACAGGATAATCACCTGGTTGGAAGAACCAGACGAAGCTTTTCTGGAAATCAGGGGATGATTTCCAAGACAGCTCCTGTCCAGTCTTGCTTGCAATGCTAAAATATAATTAGAACTTTACAACTTTTGGAGCTGCTGCAAAGCTTGAAATTGTTGCCTGAGCATTTTTAAAATAAAGAACTTCAGTATTCTCATCAGTTGCAGAATACATTGCCTTTAAGTTTGGATAGGCATTGAGCATTGCTTCTTTTGGTTCAATTCTGTCATCGCGTACAAGTTCACCTGCAACACGGCACCATTCAGAACCGTTAAAACAGCAGAGCTCTACCTTTGGATTTTTCTGAATCTGCTTTGAGACATCCTTTGACTTACCAGTCTGAATGTAAAGCTTGTCTTCAAAAATATTTACTGTTCCAAAAGGTCTTACACGTGGCTGACCATTTTCTTCAACAGTAGCAAGATAGTAAGTTCCGCACTTCTTGATAAATTCATAAATCTCGTTCATTCAATATCTCCCATTATATTTTGTAGTATATTCTAGTTTATTCTATAAACATAGTTTTCTTTACGAGGAGCAGCGTCTTTTACACCACCCTCTGCTTTGTAGCCCAAAGCCACATGACCGATTCCTTCAAAGTCACCAGTAATTCCTAAATCTTTCAATATCTTCTTTCCAAAGTCGCTTTCAAATTCCTGCTTTGCTCGGTGAATCCAGATTGAACCAATGTCCAAAGCTTCGGCAGCATTCATAAGGTTGCCCATTACAAGTGAACCATCATAGATATAGTTTGCACTTACAGCTTTATCTGCAAGAACAATAAGAATTACAGGTGCCCCGTAAAATGGATCAAAACCTTCTTTCCATCCGCCAATCTTACGGTTTTCTTCGCTGATTTTATCCCTCAATTCTTTGTTTGTTACTGCAATGATTATAGGTGACTGAGTATTCATTCCCGTTGGAGCATAAGTTCCTGCTTTGATGATTGCATTCAAATCCTCTTCACTTATCATATCGCTCTTAAACTTGCGGCAGCTTCTGCGCGACTCCAAAACTTTCAAAGTTTCGTTCATAAAAAATCCTCCAAAGATAATCTATACTTTATTAGTATAATAACACTTATAATCAAAGTTAAAGGCAGATAACAAAATTTTTAAAAGATTTTCCTACTAAATCAGTTCCGAATACTTCTCCTGCGCAATTTCCCATGCTTCTCTGTCAAACAAAACAATTACAGCATCTAAATCAGAGCCACATTCTTTAATTGTCTGAACAGCTACGTCTAAAGCTTCGTCTTTCGGGTAGCCGTAAACACCAGCACTTATTAACGGAAAAGCAATGGACTTACAGCCGTTTTCATGAGCCAATTTAATAGAAGATTTATAACAGCTTTCCAATAATGCACGGCTTTCTTCTTTTGA
>CACXDK010000067.1 GCA_902766345.1 uncultured Spirochaetaceae bacterium
TCTGAAGTGTTCTCTATTGATGGTACATTCTCTAATCCTTTACAAAAGAAACTGTCAAAAGAAACTTTATTCAAAGATTGCTATTTTAATGCCATAACTCAAATAAAGAATTTTCCACTTATACGTATGATTCCTAAACAGTATGCGGATGATACTTTTAATGGAACTGTAATTGCAAGTGGAACTTTGGAAAATCCTTATGTTTCTGTTACGGTAGACAGTCTTTCAGCTCAATATGGAACAAAACCTGTTATTGTAAATGGTAAGGCTGAATTGATTGAGGGTGCTGTGTCTGTTCCTGATTTTAAATTGTCATGGGGAAATTTTAAACTTAGGGATGTAAAGGGTAGTTTTAATATAAAAGATTTTAATGCAACAGCAACTGGGGATCTTTCAATTTCTGTTTTAGGTGGAAGAATTATTAATATTCCTCTTGATATTGTAATGAGCAATATGGACGAAAGTCGTGTAAAGCCTAATGGAAAGAAAAGATATATTCCTAATAAATTCCTTATTACAGGTGATTCTTCTGTTACTGCAAAGGGACTCATAAACGGTAGCATTCCTGTTCATGCGGAAGTAAAAAAAGACGGAAAGCTGATTACTTTTGCTTCTGATGAATCTATGGGAGTAAAAGGTAGTTATGTATTAAAGGAAGGTACATTTAATTGTAATATTCCATCTGATAAGCCTTTGCATGGTAATGCAAATGGTTTAATCCGTAAGGGAAAGATTGATTTAACTGTAAGTGATATTTTCTGTAATTTTGCACAGTTTAAGGAACTTGTAAATACTGACTTTTTTGCTGTTTATGACGGCATTCTTTCTGGACGTGTCTATGTTACAGGCCTTACAAGTGATCCTACTTTAGATGGTGCCTTGCTTGCCCGTAATTTTGAATTCAGTCTTCCGTTGGCCATTCCTCAACACATGAGAACGAAAAATCTGTTGATTACGCTTGACGATAATCAATTGGAAGTAACAGAAAGTAAATTTCAAGTGGCTGGCAACTGGGTTTCTACCTCTGCTATGCTTGTATTGGATAGATGGGGGGTTTCTTCATTTAAGCTGAATGCCAGAACTTTAGATGATGATGTTTTGCCTTTAAATATGAATGTTCCTAATGTTGGCATTCAGGGAAACGCAGGGGCAAAGTTTGCTCTTTCTTATGAAGGAAGAGTTCTGACTATGAATGTTAACGGTAGCTTGAATAATGCAGATCTTCATCTTTTGAATGGAATGCTTCCATTTAATAATGATAAATCAAAAAAGCCTGTGGATGAAGATAGGGAAAGCTTCTTTACTTCTTTAACACGAACCATGGATGTTGTAATTAATATTGATGCCGTTATGGGCCGTAAGGTTAATATTGTCATAAATCCATTCTTGCGTGCATTAGTTACTCCGAATACCAAATTTCATTTTGATCTTGATAGTGGAAAAGGTGTATGGAATCTTAAGAGTGATGTTGCCCTTAGGGGTGGTCAGATTACATATTTGACAAGAAACTTCTATATAAAAGATGGTCGCATTACGTTAAATGAGTCTCAGAACGGATTTAATCCTTTTATTACGTTAAGTGCAGAAACTCGTGAACGCGATGAAAACAATATTCCTGTAACAATCGTACTTTCTGCTGAAAATCAACCTCTTGCAAACTTTAGAGGAAGAGTTTATTCTATTCCAGCTCGTTCTGAAGCTCAGATAATGGCCATGCTTGGTCAGATTGCGACAGGTGATTCTTCTGATATAGGCAGTTTTTTCCTTTCAGGTCTTGATTATGGAATGCATATAACTGTTCTAAGAAAAATGGAGAACTCATTGCGTGATTTGTTTAATTTTGATATATTCTCTATTAGAGTTAATGTATTGCAGAATTCCTTGAAATATGGATTATCTTCAACTTCAGATACAGAAGATGCGATATTTAGAAATCCTATAGGTAACTATTTGGACAATTCAAGTGTTTATATTGGAAAATACTTTGGAAGTTCTATTTATGCCGATGTTCTTTTGCAATGGACATACGACGAGAATCTTGCTAGAAGATCAAAATTTGTAGGCAGTGGACTCGTATTTCATCCTGAAGTGGGTGTGGAATTTGATGCTCCATTTGCAAAAATACGATGGAACTTTGCTCCGGATTTGTCTGCACTGCATAATGGAGAAGTCCCATCTATTGTAGCAGGAACTTCGGTAACTTTATCTTGGAGAATAACATTTTAAAATGAGGATGTATATGAATTGTAAACGGCTCTTAACAGTACTTCTTGTTATGCTTTTGTGCTTTACGCACATTTTTGCACAGGATGATTCTGACTGGTACTATAATAAGCCTATTAGCAATATTTCATTTAAAGGTCTTAATAATATAAAAGCTTCCGATATGGAAGGTATTACTCATGCTTTCTTAGGAAAAAGATTTGATGACGAAATCTTTTCTGATCTGCTTAACAGAATTTTTGCACTGAATTATTTTGAAGATGTAAATCCTGTTGCTCTTCCTGGAGATAAGGATTATAAAACTGTAAAAATAGAACTTAATGTTGTTGAATATCCTGTTGTTTCTGATTTAAAAATTATAGGCTATAAGAAACTCCGTGGTTCTGAATTGCGCGATGCTATTTCTACTAAAGAAAAAAGTATCTATGACGAAGAAAAAAGACTTGCTGATGAACAGGTCTTGAAGAATCTGTATCTTTCCCGTGGTTTTAGTAATGCAAAAATCCGTTCAGAAGCTATTGAAACAGACGATGGCTTTAAGGTTACTTTCTATGTAAAAGAAGGTAGTCAGACGGTTGTTAAGGATATTGTATTTACAGGTAATACTATTGCTACAGAAAGAACTTTGAAAAGTAAACTTGCTTCAAAGCCTCACCGTTTGTTTCAGAAAGGTGCATTTCAGGAAGCTTTGATTGAGCAGGATAAAAAGGCTATTATTCAGTATTATGGTGATAACGGATATATTGATGCCAAGATAATAAATGCAACTCAAACTTCTGAATTTAATGAAAAACAGAACCGCGAGGAAATAACCCTTCAATATAATATTCATGAAGGTTCCCAGTATACTTATGGTGGAACTACAATTCAGGGAAATAGAGTTTTTACTAAAGAAGAACTTTTATCCATGATAAAATTAAAAGAAGGTGCTGTTTTTAATGCAACAAAGTTTCAGGAAGGAATTTCTGATATTCAGAATAAGTATTTCAGCAATGGATACTGGTCAAACAATTTTGTGCCTCAGATAGATAAGGATTCTAATAACAAGACTATTGCTTATAGAATATACATTCAGGAAGGTTTGAGAAGCCATGTTGAAAGTATAACTATTAAAGGAAACAAAAGAACTAGGGAAGAAGTTATCCGTCGTGAAATTCCTATAGAATCTGGTGATATTTTTTCAAATGAAAAAGTAAATACTGGTATTCGTAATCTGTATAACCTGCAGTATTTTAAGCAGGTTGTGCCTGATGTAAAGCCTGGTTCTGAAGAAAACCTTGTAGATGTTTCTTTCAGCGTAGAAGAGCAGAGTACTCGTTCTGTTCAGTTTGGTCTTACTTTTAGTGGTACTGCAAATGCTGGAGAATTCCCTATATCTTTATTTGGTGGCTTTGAAGATACTAACTTGTTTGGAAGTGGAAAGACAGGAAGCATTTCTGCGACACTTTCTACTACAGAACAGTCTATTACTCTTGGTTATGGTCAGAACTGGATTTTTGATTTGCCAATCAGTAATTATGTTTCCTTTGGATATACACGTGCAATCCGTTCTACTCCGAGAAACGTATTGCTCCCTGATGGAACCTTTGACTATTACAGTTATTATATGAAATATACTCAGCATAAGTTTACTCTTTCTGATACTATTTCAAGACGTTGGACTCCTAACTTTGCTACGGTTCGCCTTAGTACTGGTATTACTTCAAGTTTGCTTACAAATATATATGATGATTCCCTTTATGTACCTGCATCAACAGCTATTTCTGAGTATCATAATACCTGGAATCCTGTTAACAGTATATTTGTGCAGTTGGCTCTTGATAATCGTGATAATTACTACAATCCTACAAAAGGATGGTTTGCAAGCCAGCGATTTACCTGGTTTGGTCTTATGCCGAAAGGAAAATTTATTTTCCCTGATAATTTCGGTGAAACAGAATTCTTCCTGCGCTCTGCTACAAAGGCTGAAGGTTATTATACATTGTTTAATATACCTGTAACAGACAGCTATACATTTAAAACTATTTTACGTGGATATTCAGGGCTTTCTATGCAGAGACCTTACATGAGAAGTAAGATTTCTGAAACTAATGAACTGTATCTTGACGGAATGGTTCATACACGCGGTTGGGAAATTTATGATCAGGATGAGGGACGCGGTAACTTGACTTGGGTTAATAGTGCTGAAATTCGTATTCCTGTATTCCCTAATGCTATTGCATTTGATTTATTCTTTGATGCTTCTATGGTTAAAGATGACATGAAAGACATAAAAGATTTCCAGAATATGGATGACTGGTATTTCAGTTATGGTCCTGGTTTAAGTCTTACAATGCAGCAGTTGCCTTTGCGTTTGTTCCTTGCAAGTAATTTCAAGATTGAAAGCGGTGATGTTGTTTTGAAGGATAGAGATGGAGATACTCTCCATAACTGGCTTTCTACATGGCACTTTGTTCTTTCAATTAATATGCCAAATCAATAATTATGAAGGTGGACTAATATGAAAATTAAAAGATTTATTCCTTTTGTTTTAAGCTTGATTCTTTCTTGTGGAAGTTGCCTTTATGCACAGCAAATTACAAAATTTGCAGTTGTTGATACTGCACGTGTGTATCAGGCATATTTTATGAATTCATCTCCAGTTCGTAATTATGAGTCAAAGAAAAATGAATTTCAAACTGAAATTAATAATTTGACTCAGGAATTGCAGTCTCTTCATAATCAAAAACTTGAATATGAAAAGAATGGGGATCTTGTAAATTCCGCAAGAATTCAAGCTGAAATAACAAAGAAATCTGATTATATTTCTGAATATACAAGTGCAAAAAATACAGAACTGGAATCTATAAAAAATTCATTAAAGACTAATGATGATTTTTATCAGAGACTTTATTCAACTTTGGAGCAAGTTGCTGAAGCTGGTGGTTATAGTGTTGTAATGAGTTTACAGCAAGCAAATGCAATCTTGTGGTATAGTCCTTCTGTTGATATTACTGATACTGTCATAAGTAGATTAGGATTATAACGGTTGAATTCATGTCTGATGATACGCCTCTTTTTGCTCAATATCAAAAGTTAAAGGAAGAAAATCCTGGTAAAGTTTTACTGTTTCGTGTTGGAGATTTTTATGAAATGTTCGATGACGATGCAGTTGAGATATCTAGAATGCTTAATCTTACATTAACTCATAAAGTTGATCGTAAGATGTGCGGAATTCCTTTTCATGCTTCAAAGGTTTATATTGCAAGATTATTAAGACTTGGTAAAAAAGTTGCCATTGCAGAACAGGTTGGAGAAGTTAACAAGGGAAAAGGTCTTGTAGAACGAAAAGTTATAGAAACCGTTACTCCAGGAACTGCTGTTGAATCTGAGTATTTGGATGGTGGTGTTAATAATTATTTGGCTTCTGTCTTTGTATGTCATGATAATGTAGGTTTTGCATATATTGATGTTACGACAGGAGAATTTAAGGCGACAAGTTTTCCTGAAAATTCTTTTACAGAAAATTTGGCGAAAGAATTGGGGCGATGTACTCCTAAGGAATTATTACTTCCAAATAGTCTTCAAAACAATAAGTATATTAATCTTTTGTTGGAATCTGATACTATTTCTGTTTCGTGGTATCCTGATTGGAACTTTGATTTTAAATTAAATTATAATCGTCTTGTAAAGCAGTTTAAGACAACGAATCTTAGTTCTTTTTCATTGAATGAACAGTCTCCAGAAGTCCCTCCTGCAGGTTTCCTTCTTGATTATCTTGAAAAAACAACGAATACAGCTTTTCCTCATGTGACAGGTATTACTGTATATAAAGACTGTCAGTATGTAATTTTAGATGATTCTTCACGAAAAAATCTTGAGATTTTGAGCAATATACGAGATGGTTCTTATGAATTCAGCCTTTTAGAGACATTATATTATACAAAGACTGCAATGGGACTTCGTATGCTGCGAAGTTTTCTTGCTTTTCCTCTTACGGATGTAAGACTTATTCATGAGCGCCAGAATAGAGTTGAGTTTTTTGTAAACGATAGACACTTGTTCCGAACTGTTGCTGGAAAATTGGAAGGTATTCTTGATATAGAACGTTTATCTTCTAGAATTGCAATGGACAAAGCTCATGCCAAAGATCTAAAAGCTTTGCAGCAAAGTCTTTCATTATGGCTTGGAGCAAAAGAAGTTTTGAAGGAATCTTGTTTTTCGTTTTTAGATTCTACGGAAGCACAAGAAGTAATTGATTTAATTCAGAATGCTATTTGTGATGATCCTGCAACTATGTTTAATGAAGGACGTATTATACGTGCAGGATGGTCTGAGGAACTTGATCACTGGCGTGATGTTCATGATAATTTTAATAAGGTTCTGGATGATTATTGTGAAGAGGAAAAATCTAAAACAGGAATATCAAATCTTCGTATACGCAATAATGTTAATCATGGATACTATATTGAAGTAACAAGAGGTAAATTGGCTTCTGTTCCGTCTCATTTTATAATGAAACGGGCTCTTGTTAATGTTGAGCGGTATACAACTGAAAAACTTCAAGAACTTGAAGCGAGTTTGAATGAATCAGGTTCAAGGATTCTTGAGTTAGAGCATGATTTGTATATTGAAGTTCGTAATAAACTAAAAGTATATATACCATATCTGAAACAGATTGCTTTTGAAATAGCAGGTATTGATGTTGCTCAATCTTTTGCAGAAGCTGCCATAAAAAACGACTGGGTTAAACCTGTTATTGATGATAGTCTTGAATTTGATGTAAAAGATGGAAGACATCCTGTTGTAGAAGCTCATATACCTAGTGGGGAATTTGTTCCTAATGACATTTCTTTACTTACTCAGTCAGATACTACATCTTTTGCATTAATTACAGGACCTAATATGGCTGGTAAAAGTACATTTTTGCGTCAAAATGCATTAATTGCACTTCTTGCCCAGACTGGAAGTTTTGTACCATGTTCTTATGCTCATATAGGTGTTATTGATCGAATTTTCTGTCGTGTTGGTGCTAGTGATAATCTTGCAAAAGGAGAGTCTACATTTTTAGTTGAAATGACTGAAACTGCTAGAATCCTCAGATCTGCAACAGAACGTTCTCTTGTCATAATGGATGAAGTGGGAAGAGGTACAAGTACAGAAGACGGACTTTCAATTGCATGGGCTGTAAGTGAGCATCTTTTAAATACTATACGGTGTAAAACTCTTTTTGCAACTCATTATCATGAATTGACACGAATAGAACATCCTTTACTGAAAAAATTATGCATGGCTGTAAATGAAAACGGAGAGGATATTGTATTCTTGAGGAAAGTAATTTCTGGTTCCAGTGAAAACAGTTATGGAATTCATGTTGCAAGACTTGCAGGTGTGCCAGATTCTGTTATTAAGAGAGCTGGTGACATACTTTCTTCTATTCAGGATGGAGCTGAAAAGACCTTAATTCCTGCAAAAAAGGAGCAATCTTTTTCTTCTGGAGGCCTTTTCAGTGATGAAGAATTGATTTTGAATGAAATTTTGAGTACTGATATAAATAATCTTACACCTATAAATGCTTTTAATCTTGTTTCTAGATGGAAAAATACACTTTTAGGAAATTCTGAATAGAATTGTGTACAAAAATGATACTTCTGGGATAATTACTATTATGTATGGTAAATATAATTCAGAAAACTTATAAATTTGGTAATGTTTTAGGTTCACGGCTTTGTAGTCAAGAACAATGTGTTTGCTGCGGTAACTTATGTTTTGGAATGCCGTTGTGTAAGGATTGTAAAATTGTTTTAGAACAGGAAGCTCTGTATTCTGTAACACCTCGTTGTAAGATATGCGGAAAAGTACTTTTGTCTGAAAATGAGATATGTATGACTTGTAGGAATGGAACTGTTCTAAAAGATTGTGATTCTGTATTCCCCTTATGTTCATACAAACTATGGAAAAAAAATCTTGTTTTTGAATGGAAAATAAATAATAGGCGTATTCTTACTGAAGTTTTTGCAGATTTGCTGTATGCATCGTTATGTATGCGCTTTGATCAAAAAAATATTCCTGCAATTGTTCCTGTGCCTCCTCATAAAGGAAAGGTAAGGACTAGAGGTTGGGATCAGGTTGAAGATTTATGTGTGTGTCTTCATAGGAAATATGGTTTAAAAATACTTCATCTTTTGGAAAATTGTTCCTTTGAACAGCAAAAAAAGAAGAATTTTAAGAATAGACTTGCTAGAAATAATGCATTTATTCTTTCCGATAATATAATTAAACTGAAAAAAAATCATGAAATTCCGGAAGAAGTCTTGCTTCTGGATGATGTTATAACAACAGGGGCAACTATTAATGCTTGTTCTAAGGTTTTAAAGCAGTCTGAAATTATAAAAGTGAATGGAGTTTCAATTTTTATAGTAGACTAATAAACGTTCATGATGTAAAATATATGGTGTATAAATTTGACTAGTAGGCTTTTTATAGGAGAAATGTAATGGCAGATGAAAATAGTCAGTTGCAACTTGTAACTTTCCAGTTGGGAGAGGAACTTTATGGTGTTGACATAATGGATGTTAAGGAGATTGTTAAGGTTCAGACTGTCCGTCCAATTCCTAATGCCCCTTATTATGTTGAAGGTATTATTAATCTTCGTGCAGAAATTATACCTATCATAAATCTTCATAAGCGTTTTCACCTTAAAGCTATAGAAAAGAAATTCGAAGATGATTTGGATGATGAAGGTGGCTTCATTATCTTGGATATTGAAGGAAATAAAATCGGTATTATTATAGATCGCGTCGCACGTGTTATTACTGTTGATAGGGGCGAGATTAAGCCTCCGCCACAGATGCTTTGCGGAATTGGTACAGAATATATTGAAGGTGTTGTACGTCAGGATGCATCATATCTTATTATTCTTGATACCCGCAAGATATTTAATGCTGGTGAATTACAGAAAATTATTGATCCTCAGTTGTAAGGATTGAACCAACTACAATGATTAATACATATAGCTCCACTATAAGAAGGCGTGAAATGGAAGCCGTACTTACGTGTATGGTTGATGAGCATTTGGGGCCTGGTGATACTACTGTACGTTTGATTCAAACTGTTAAAGAAATAATTGGTTGTGATGGTGCAATTGCTCTTAGAAGTCCATCTCTCGCACTTGAATATGCACTGAGAGCTTTGGAATTGCCTAAAGGTAGTGGCATAATGCTTAGTGCTCTTGCTCCTGCCTGGCAGATTTTAACTGTAGAGAAATTAGGATATGAAGCTGTTGTTCTTGATGTAAAAGAAGACGATGGTCTTATATCTGTTGCTGCGGTTGAAGAGGGTATAAAAAAAGGTGGGCGATTGTTGATTCTTACGGAATCAATGGGCATTTTACCTGATATTCACGCATTCTTGGCATTTGGTCTGCCTGTTATTGAAGATATTTCTCAGTCTGCACTTTCATATTATCCTGTAGAAAAAGGTGAAGATTCTTCGTCATCTGAAAACGGAACTTCATCTGAGCCATCTTCAGAAACTACCGATTCTACTGTAGAAGAACTTGGTAGGCGTGCTGGAATGTATGGTGTGTATACTATTTTTGGAATGGAAGAAAAAGACATCATTACAGCAGGCGGTGGTGCTGTATTATTTGCACCAGGAAGACGAGAGTGGACTGTTTTGAAAAAGTATGCAGATGAAGCTCCTTTTACAGATTTGATGCCCGATATGAATGCTGCTCTTGCATGGGTAGAATTAAAAGAATTTAATAGAAATGAGACTGTAAGAAGAGAATTGTTTACAGCCTATTCCAGAGCGATAATGAGTGGAAGTCATAAAACTTTTGTGAGGGCTGTTGATTCTGGTTCAACAATTTATTCTTTTCCTGTTGTGCTGAATTCTGGTTTTAAAGATGTAAAGGCTTATGCTCACAAGAAGGGTATTGAAGTTCGTCAGGCTTTTGAAAATTCTGTAATTGCATTGCGCCAGTCAGAACTTGCCGGTTCTTGTATTTGTGCTAATTCCTTGTTGCTTAGATGTGCTTTGTTTCCTTTATATCCTCGCCTTGGTCAGAAAGATGCAGGAAAGATTGTAAAAGTTTTAATGACACTCCCTTAAAAATGTAAAAGTTATTGTAATGAACTGTCTTATTGTTATTAATTCTTTTAAGAAAGCAGCCTCAGGACTTGGAAAAGATATTTCTGTATTTTTAAAAGAGCACAATGTAGATTGTTCTGAATTTGTATATGATGGAAATTGCGTAAATAATAATAACATAAAAGTATCTTTTAAGGGATATGATTTTGTTATAACACTTGGAGGAGATGGAACTGTTTTGTTTGCTTGCAGGGGCTGTGCTCCTCTTGGAATTCCTGTTTTCGCAATTAATTTGGGGGAATTTGGTTTTTTAGCCTGCGTTCAGGTTGAAGAATGGAAGCAGAAATTAATAGATTATCTGCATGGTAAAAGCTGTGTAAGTGAAAGATTTTTAATTCAGGCGGAAGTAATGCGCAAAGGAAAAAGTGTATTTATTACTTCTGGTATGAATGATATTGTTATTTCCAGTACAGCTTCATCGCGCTTGATAAATTTAAATGTAGCTTATAAATGGGCTTCTTTAGGTGCTTTTAAGGCTAATGGTTTGATTGTTTCAACTGCAACAGGTTCTACTGGTTATTCTGCCGCTGCAGGTGGACCTATAGTAGAGCCTTCTCTTGCTGCAATGCTTCTTACTCCAATAAGTTCTTTCAGTCTTTCTGCCAGACCTCTTGTTTTTGGGAAAGACGGAGAACTTGCAATTACTGTGCTTCCTTCTCGTGTTGAAGTTGGACTTTCTGCTGATTGTCAGATAGATTTTGCTTTACAGTCAGAAGATACTATTATATTAAAGGTTCCTGAATATAAGGCATATTTGATTTGTTCTGAACAGGAGAAATTTTATTCTGCGTTACAGAGCAAATTAAACTGGTCTGGAGGTCCTCGTGCTTGAAGAACTTGACGTAAAAAATTTTGCTTTAATAGACAGTGCTCATATAGATTTTAAAAATGGTTTTACTGTATTAAGCGGTGAAACTGGTGCGGGAAAGTCTATTTTAATTGGCAGTCTTGTGTTTTTGCTTGGTGGAAAGGCTGGCATGGAACTTATTCGCTCTGGATGTCATGAAGCTTTAGTTTCTGGTGTTTTTTCTGTTGATTCAGATGAGGCTAGGAACTGGCTTTCTGAAAGAGGTATCGAGGCTGAAGAAAATTCTATTTTATTGCGAAGAGTTATACGTGATACAGGAAAGACGTCTTCGTGGATAGGCTCTGTTCCTGTAACAAAAGCTGATGTTGCTGATTTTGCGTCATATTTGGTTGATATTCATGGCCAGCATGAACAGCAATCTTTGATGAAAATATCTGAACATCGAAGATATCTTGATATTTATGCTGGTATTACGGAAGAAGTAAAAGCTTTTACAGAAATTTATAATCAGCTTGTTTCAAAGCGAAGAACTATGGAGAATTTCAATTCTAATGAAGCAGAACGTAAAAATAGAGTTGAAATGCTGACTTTTGCTGTTAATGAAATAGATGATGCTAAACTGAAACTTAATGAAGATGCAGAACTTGAAGCCGAAGAAAACAGATTGGCTTCGTTTGAGAAGTTATACAGTGATTGTGAGGAAATAAAAGGGCTTTTTGATGGCGGAGATGATGCTTCAGGTCTTGTTAGTGTACTGAAAAGGTTGAATTCTGTTATTTCCCATGCAGAAGAATTAGATGGAAAACTTTCAGAGCTTTCATCTCGCATTCAGACCTCATTTTATGAATTATCTGATATTTCTGATGAATTTTCCAGATATACAGATTCTTTAGTTTTTGATCCTGAACGTCTGGCTTATGTACAAGATAGACTTGATGTTATTTATAAATTGAAAAAGAAGTATGCTTCGGGTATTCAATCTGGAATTGCAGATGTTATTTCTTATGGTGAAAATGCTAAAAAAGAACTTGAAGAGCTTTCTGGAATGATGGAAGATAAATCAGACTTGGAACATCAAATAAAGGTTCTTGAAGAACAGGTGTATTCAAAGGCAAGAATTTTGAGTGAGAAACGAAAGTCTGCCGCAGTGGTAATGTCTGAAAAAATAGAAGAAATTCTTTCAAAATTAGGCATGAAAGATGCTGCTTTTTGTGTACATATTGCAGAAAAACCAGGAACAGA
>CACXDK010000068.1 GCA_902766345.1 uncultured Spirochaetaceae bacterium
AAGTTCTTCCAAAGAAATATCCGACATGCAATGAACAGCAATCAAAGCAGCCATAATGTTATAGGCATTGAATGCACCAGGCAAAGGTGCTTTTACATGGATAACACGGTTTTCGTTTGCAAGAGAATTATGATTTTCAAAACGATGAATGCTGAACGAAATTCCAAACCGTGCAGAAGCAATATTGCGTGCAGCAAGATACGGCATGTCAGAAGGAATAAGAGGCAGAGGCTTTGCCTCAAGTTCTTCACCAGCCTGTTTGCCAGCCTTGCCTTCTGTAGTAAAACCAATTACTTTCTTAGAAGTGCAGGACTTAAAGTATGCAGCAGCAGGATCTTCCAGATTAACAATGCCAACAGATGGTACATGAACTTCTTTGCCATCAATAAGCTTAACATGGTCGTGTGCATCAAGTGCACGGAACAGATTTGCCTTATCGCTCTTATACTGCTCGTAAGTTCCATGGAATTCAAGATGTTCAAGCGTAACATTCATAAACAAAGCACAGTCAAACAGTACATTTCCAAGTCTGTTCAACTTAGTGCTTAACCCATGCGAAGAAGATTCTACAACAGCATACTTACAGCCATTTTGCAGCATCTCGTAAAGTTCACGCTGAACAATAGGAGCTTCTGGAGTTGTCTGATGTTCAGGATTTGCAACCGCATCACCACCAAGAGAATACTGAACGGTAGAAATGAAACCTGCCTTAAAACCAGCAAGTCTAAGCAGCTGCCATATAAAAGCAACTGTAGAAGATTTTCCTTCTGTACCAGTTACACCAAACACAATAAGCTTTTTTGAAGGATTATCATAGAATGCTGCAGAAAGCGGAGACATTACAAAACGTGCAGACTGAACATTAATAAAAACAGGAACACCCTTACCGCCTGCAATTCTTTCTTGTACAGCAGACTGAATATCCGCCTTTTCCTGCTCAGAAACAGTGTCCTGAAAAACAATTACAGAAGCACCGCTTTTAATTGCAGCTGCAATAAACTTATTGCCAGTTGTGTGTGTGCCAGGAAGTGCAAAAAACAAAGAATTTTCTTTTACATCTCTACTGTCAAAAACAAGAGATTCTATAACAGCCTTGTCAGGCTCGCCCTCTGTTCCAAAAGAAACCGTTGTATAATTAAAACTGCCACCATTTTGCAGGTCTTTTACCTGTGAAAGCAGTTGTGTCAAAGTCTTTTTCATACCAGCATTTTACCTATTATATAGTAAATTTTCAACTGCACTTTATTCGGTTAAATTTTAACTCAAAATGTTGACACTATATAATACTATCAGTAGAATTCAACACCATGATAGGAATCGTTGATTACAATGCCGGTAACATTCAGAGTGTAAAGCACGCTCTTGAGTTTCTAAAGACCCCGTTTATTCTTTCTAAAAATCCGTCGGATTTGGAAAATGTAGATAAAATCATTTTCCCGGGAGATGGAGATGCAACTTATGCAATGGAACAACTCAAAGCTACAGGATTTGATGTGTTCCTTAAAAACTGGGTTAAAGCAAAAAAGCCTTTGGTTGGCATCTGTATTGGTGCACAGATAGTTTTTGACTACAGCGAAGAAGGCAACACAAACTGTCTGGGGTTCATTCCAGGTACAATCCGCCGATTTTCATCTTTGTGGAAAGAAAGAAAGCCAGATGCAAAAGAAGAAGATGTGGCAATAATGCTTGAGCAGAATCTGAAAATTCCTCACATGGGATGGAATGATGTTACTTTCTGCAACGGCGGAACAAAGCTGTGCAAAAACATTGACGACCACAGTGATTTTTATTTTGTACATTCTTACGTAATGCAGCCAGATGATCCGCTTTTAATAAAAGGCTACGCTCATTACGGCACAATGGTTCCTGCCATTGTTGAATATGAAAACATTACAGTATTCCAGTTTCACCCAGAAAAATCAGGCAAGGCTGGTCTCCAGATATTAAAGAATTACATTGACGGAGTAGAATAATGCTAAAGAAAAGAATCATCATCTGTCTTGATGTTAAAGACGGACGCACAACAAAGGGTGTAAAATTTAAGGAAAATAAAGATATCGGCGATCCTGTAGAGATGGCAGCAGAATATTACAGACAGGGAGTTGATGAGCTGGTGTTCTATGACATCATGGCAAGTGCCCGCGGTAAAAAGCCTATTCTGGACTTAATTGCGTCCGTTGCAAGTCAGGTATTCATT
>CACXDK010000069.1 GCA_902766345.1 uncultured Spirochaetaceae bacterium
CCCTCCTCAGATTTTGCAATGCGGTCAATTATACTTTTCTTTTTCGGATTATCTGCTTCCTGTAAAAATTTACCCCATTTTATTGCAGTTGGCAAGGCTTCTATGTCCGTTTTGTCATTAATCGGTGGCAGTTTGGGAAGTTCCATAAAGATTACGTTTATTATGCCAGGTAGTTTTGCCCCGTCATTAGTATCTGTCAGTGTGTAATGATGGATTGGGGCTTTATTATTTTTGTCAAACGTAAAGTTCATTACCGTAATCTGATATGATTTTGGCATTTCCTTCCAGTTATCTCCTCTCAAACGGTTTGAGCTTACAAGCCTTGCTGCATAGTATTCTGCACGGTTGCCAAAATCGCAGTCTTTGTCTAAGCCCTGCATCTCTACCTGCGCGGTTGTGCCATCTCCCAGAACACAGTTGATGTCGTAACTTATGCCCTTTTCTCCGTCAAACTGTATTGCTGGCTCGTTTTCTTTTACGGTGACTTTCGTGATAGTCTCTCCAATCATTGCAGAAAGGAAGGATTTCAGTGCAATCCGTGATTCTTCCCTGTCTTGTGTAAAGATGGATTTGAAGTTTCTGTCGATGCGAGGATTTAGTAAAGGCTTGATTTTCTTTTGTTTTTTATTCATTTTAAATGCTCCTATACTATTTGTTATTCACGAGAAGTATCATTTTTGTACACTTTTTGGAAAAAATTATGAAAAAAAATTGTTGGGGCAAGAGCGAAACAAATGCATGGTAAACCATACTTTACAATATTTACTGAGTGGTATAAAATATTACTACCGTATGGTAGTTATTTAAAAGGAGCAGAAGAATGGGTGCGAAGGTCACAAAAGACGACATCATCAGGGCACTGCTGGACACAGCATTCTTTCATTCAACAGGTGCAACAAGCCTAAAAGACATAGCTGAAAAAATCGGCATAAAAAAGGCCTCTCTCTACAACCACTTTGAAAGTCGTGATGACATTATAAAACAGACAATGGATTCCTGCAAAGAATATGTAGAAGCCATAATGTTCACACCTAAAGACATAGAAAGCGTTACAAAAAAGTATCCGCCAGACATCGTATTCAAAGGCATTGTCAACAGATACTTCAAGATGCACGAAAAAACTCCCCTGTTTCAGATTTACACATTTCTTGAAAGTCAGAAATATTTTGTAAAAGAAGCCAGCGACATCATAAAAGAAGAAAACAAAAAGGTTATCCGCCAGACAGCACAGGTTCTTAAAGCACTAAGGGCAAACGGTAAAATTTCAATTGAGGAACAGAAAATTGAAAATGTTGCAGTTTGGTTCTGCTCAGGCATGAAAGAACTTTTAAACCTCTATCTGCTTGATAAAAAAATTGTCGTTGTAAACAATCCAGATTCTGGAGAAGGTCAGTTATTTTCACTCCCTGCAGACGAATCTGCCCTTGAAAAAATTGACAGCTACATTGATTCTTTCATAGATATTATTAAATGATATAACTAAACAGAAAGGTAAACACTATGCATTCAACAGAAATCTTTCAAAACATTAATATGCCGGAAATGCCTTTTTCAAAAGTATTCGTCATGTTCATTCTTTATTCATTCATTGGCTGGATTTGTGAAGAAATATGGTGCACTGTCGGAAGCCGTAAACTTGTAAAAAGAGGCATGCTTCACGGACCGCTCTGCCCTATCTACGGTTTTGGGGCACTTTCAATCCTTTACATGCTCTATCCATGGCGAACAACATATTTACGACTTTTCATTGCGTCAATGATTGTCACAAGCATTCTTGAATATTTTACCAGCTGGCTTTTGGAAAAACTCTTTCATGCAAAATGGTGGGATTATTCACAAATGCCTTTTAACCTGAACGGCAGATGTTGCCTTTTAAATTCTACGGCATTCGGAATTGGCGGCATTGCAATGGAACACGTAATGCATCCTCTAATGGAAAAGTTTTTGCTTCAACCAGTTTTTATTAATTACATGGAAATAATCAGTGCAGTCCTTGCGGTAATTCTTTCTGTAGATGTCCTTACAACTGTACATAAACTTGTTGACTTTGCAACTGCAATGGAAAAACTGAATGCATTCAATGAAAACATCAAAGAACGCTTTGAAAACGAAGAATGGTTCAAAAAAGGTTCTTTCCAGGAAATGCTCGATTCTATCCGAGAGCACGCAGCTTCACATCCTACATTTTTCAGCAAGAAGCTGCTTGAGTCTGTAGACCTTTACTCTAAAAAACAAAAGATTACAGAATTCTGGATTTCAAAGTTCCCTACAATATCAAGCAAAGACTTTTCTACTGTCCTTGAGCACTTGAAAAACAAAATCAAAGAACAAAAGTCAAAATAACAGTTTTTGCACCTAAAGAACGCCCG
>CACXDK010000070.1 GCA_902766345.1 uncultured Spirochaetaceae bacterium
AATTCTTGCAGCAGCTTTTGGTGCAGAAAAAGGCGAGCATAATACCGCAAAGCAGTGGCTCGATGCTCAGATTAATACAGGCAACTTTTCAGAAAACGAAAGAATAAGTCTTGCTCTTGTTTCTGAATATCTAACTGCAATGGATGAACGAACTTTGTCCTACATGGGCAAGGAAGATGTAAAACTGTCTCTTTTTATAAGCCGTTGCAAAGGAAAAGGAAAAATCATACTGAACGAACTTGTGAAAAACTTTTCACAGAAAGGCTTTAAGAATATGTATCTTTGGACTGACTGCACTTGCAACTGGCAATATTATCAAGACCATGATTATGAATTAATCGAAAAAGCAAAGTATGAAAAGTTTTCAACAGATGATGGGGACGATTTCCTTACATATATCTACAAAAAGGCTCTGTGATGTGCTATAGTGAATTATTATGAATATGACATACATTAACTGGCTTTTGGGAGAACTGAAAGTCTTAGTTCAAAAAGGTGTTATTACGCAGGATGTTTCCAATAAAATATCCTGCTATTACAAACAGGAGTATGAACAGCAGGTTGCTGAAACTCAAATTCAAAACACGGTTGAAAAGCCGCAATCTTCTTCTGATGACTCAATTTATAAGCAGATAAATTCAAGAAGTAAAACTTCTTCAAAAAAACAATCTTATATTCGTGCGGAACATATTCCTGTTTTACTCAGCATTATTGCAGGTGTTTTAATTTCTGCAGGGGTTATTTCACTCATTGCTTATAACTGGCATGTAATTCCAAGAACAGTAAAAGCAGCGGTTGCTTTTGTTCTGTTGCTTGCCGTACAGGCATTTGGCTGTACAGTATTTTTTAGAAAATCGCTATCTGAAAAAGCACATCTAAGGGAACTCGCTTCTTTAGTGTGGTCTTTGCTGTTTGGCGGATTGGTTGCATTCATTTCGCAGATATGCCGCTTACCAGGTAACGTATCAGGATTTGTTTTTATCTGGACTGTGTCGTCAATTCTTTTAACATATAGTTTTAAATCAATAGCTACTTTTTTTATTGCCCTTGTGCAAATTTGTTCGTATGCCATTGTCTGCCGTACCTCTGGCGGAGCAATTGCAGGATTTTATTTATTGTTTGCAACCTTAGTCCCTTTTGCCTGGCAAAAAAAATATACAATGCGAATCCTTCTCATTATTGCAGCTTTTATGCTTGCAGTTGTAATAGAAAAATGCATTCCAGGCTTGTGGATTGTATGTAGCGTGTCTTATGCCGTTCTGTGTTTTGCGATTGGTCAGATTCGTAAAGATGAATTTATTATAAACACTTCCGCCATAGGATTGTGCATCCTTTTGCAAGTGCTTTCCATTAACAGTTTGTGGCGTAATATCGGCTGGCAGCATTTGCGCTTGAGCTATTTTTATGCTGGCACAATATTGGACTGTGTGCTTGCACTCTGTTTAACTGCAGCCTCAATTGCGTTGCCTCTTGTTCCTGTTTTGCGTAAAAAGACAAAGGTTTCATATACTTTAATTTATCCATTCTGTGCTTTTGTAGTTGCCTTGCTTTATATTATTTATTCCTGTGCAACTTCATCATTTCAAGAAAAATCTTTGCTTGCACCAACTGTAATGGTGTGTCTTTTTTCAATTATGTTTTTTGTGCATGTTGTATATGCAGGAACAAAAAAAGTTTTTACTTGGATTTTGTTAGGCTTTGTTGTTACAGCTTCAATGGCGGCTCAGTTTGAAAACTTAATTTTTGCAATTGCTGTTTTTGTAATCCTGCTTGAAGGCATAATTCTTTACCGTACTAAAAAAGATTTTTATGTACATCTTTTTTGTTTTGTAATTTTTGCCCTTGTAACACTTCCTTCTGATTTTTACTTTCAAGACTGTTCTGTCATGGGCTGCGCAATGCTTGCATTCTGTGTAATTACTTCCTTGTGTTTAATTGCAAAAGCTGGATGCATAAGACAGTCTTTGGATGTTATTCTTCTTTGTGTTGCATTATTGATGCCAGGGGGAATTCGCAATGTTTTTAATATAAATGAAGATGCCTTGCGTTTTATTTTTCTGTACATAATGATTATTGCCTGTGTTTATGATTTTAAATTTTTGCAATACGGTAAAAACTCTTTGCCTCAATTTTACTGGACACCTTTTGCCATTGCAATTTTGTATTTCTTTTGTGCAGGTTTCGTTAAAGACTTTACAGTTTTGCCGTTTGCATTATTCCTGCTCCTTGTTGAATCAGCTGCAAGTTACCGCATAAATCAAAACGAAACCGAAAGTAAAATTGTCCGTGTAGGTGTGCGCCTTCTGCTTTCTGCACTGCTTTTTTCTGTAGTGTGGATGGCACAAGAAAATCGTGCTTGCAGTTCAATGCCTACTGTTCAACTTACAGTTACTTATTTGTGTTACGCAGCTGTTGCAGTAATTTTGTTTGTACTGTCAAAAAAGATAAAAGAGTCTTTAGATGTTTTATTAATTGTTGCTGTTTTAATTGCAAACTCTTTGAGTGGCAATAATGCTGTAATATATACTACTGTACTGCTCGCCGCAGTGTTTGCATTTATTATGTGGTGGCGAAAAGGCATTTATGTATATCTTCCATATTTGCTTTTGATAATTGTATTACAGGTTTTGTTTCCTCTGCAGAAAATTCCTTATTATG
>CACXDK010000071.1 GCA_902766345.1 uncultured Spirochaetaceae bacterium
CTTTTTTTTTTTTATTTTTCTTGTATAATCTGAAAAAAATCATTATAATCTTTGCATGAAAAGCTATCCCTATATATTTTTGAAACCAAAAGAAGAAGATGAAATAAAGCAAGGTTTTCCTTGGGTCTTTAATAACGAAATTCAAGCTGTTAAAATAAAAAAATCAGATGATTCTGTCGAAAAGATTTTAATTACTAATCAGGATTATAGTTCTGTACCTATTGATGATGGTCAGGTCGTTGAAGTTTATTCCAGTGCTGGTACTTTTTTAGGAACAGGTGTTTTTAATAGTAAATCAAAAATAATAATTCGCTTTATTGGAAAGGAACATGCAGATGTAATTATGAATGATACCGAAGCTTATTGGAATGGTGTTATTCATACGGCAGCTTCAATTCGTAGAGTTAATTTTTCCGAAACAGATAGTTATCGCCTTATTTATGCAGAAGCAGATTTTATACCAGGTCTTATTGTAGAACGATATTATTCTGAGGACAAAGTATATCTTGTAGTTCAGTTTTTGGCTTTGGCTTGTGAAGTTTTTAGAAATGAAATTCTTTCTGCTCTAAAAAAGAACTGCAATCCGTACGGTATTTATGAACGTAGTGATGTAATTGTAAGAGAAAAAGAAGGCTTATCTCAGAAATCTGGTTGGATAGGTTCTGAACGTGATTCTGTAATTACTATTTTTGAAAATGAAATTAAAATAAAAGTCGATTTAATAAACGGACAGAAAACAGGTTATTTCCTTGATCAGAAATTCAATCGTAATGCAATATCACGCTTCTGTCATGGAAAGAAAGTCCTTGATACCTTCTCTCATACTGGAGCATTTGGTTTAAATGCAGTGAAGGGAGGGGCTAGAAGTGTTACAAGTGTTGATATTTCTCAGGAAGCCGTTGATACAATTAATTCAAACATTGCCCTAAATAATGCAAATGATATAATGACAGCTGTTTGTGCAGATGTTTTCGATCTACTAAAAGAATATGAAGCAAAAGGTGAAAAGTTCGATGTAATCATACTGGATCCTCCTGCATTTACTAAGAGTGCGAAACTTATTCAAAAAGCCTATGGCGGATATAAAGAAATTAATCTTCGTGCAATGAGGCTTTTGAATGAAGGTGGCATTCTTGTAACTTGTTCCTGTTCATATTATTTTGATGAAAATACTTTCTATTCAATGCTTATGCATGCTGCTATGGATAGCCATAAGCGTATTCAGATTTTGGAAAAGCGTGGTGCAGGACCTGATCATCCGTTACTTCTTGGCTATCCAAAAAGTGAATATTTGAAATGTGCCATTTGTCGTGTTATCTAATTTGAGGTGATATGAGCGAATATAATGCTGTTGTGTTACTAGGACCGACTGCTGTCGGTAAAACTTCTTTAGGTGTTTCTATTGCTGACAGGTTTAACTGGGAAATCATTTCTGCAGATAGCAGACAGGTTTACAAGGGGTTAGATCTTGGCAGTGGGAAGGATTTAGAAGAATACACAATTGGTGAAAAAACGATTCCTCATCATCTTATTGACGTTACCACACTAGATGAAGAATATAACGTATTTAAATATCAATCTGATTTTTATGAGTTATTTGATTCTTTTTGCAATGTAGGAAAAATTCCTTTTATTGTAGGAGGAACTGGAATGTATGTGGATTCAATAGTAAGAAATTACTATTTTATTCCAGTTCCTGAAAATCAAGAGCTTAGAAAAGAACTTGAATCAAAATCTTTGGAAGAATTGGATGAAATGCTGTTGAAACTCAAGCCTGATTTACACAATAAAAGTGATTTAGTATTGCGTGAAAGAGTTGTACGGGCTATAGAAATTCAGCTGTATATGAATAATGCAAAGCCTGTTGAGCGTGAAAGAAAAGTTAATGCTTTTATTATAGGAACAACTCTCCCAAGGGAAATTCTTAGACAGAACATTACAGTTCGACTTAAAGAACGTTTTGAAAAAGGAATGATAGAAGAAGTTGACGGGTTACATAAAAGTGGATATTCTTGGGAGCGTCTTGAAAAATTAGGTCTTGAGTATAGATATATTAGTTTATATCTTGAAAGAAAGATTAATTCAAAAGAAGAATTATTTACCTCATTAAATCATGCTATTCATCAGTTTGCAAAGCGACAGGAAACTTGGTTTAGAGGTATGGAAAAGAAAGGAACTGTTATACATTGGCTTCCATCTGTATCAGATAAGGAAGCCAAGTATAACGCTGCGATAGAACTGTTGGAAGCTAACGGTTTTAAGCATTAGCGGCAGCTCTGTCTTCCAATGATGTGACCTTTGTAAGATAGCCTGTACGAATACAGCTGTCAAAAAGTGTTTTAGAAATGTAATCTGTTGTAATGTCATTGTAACCGTCTTTATCACGGACAATACGTACAACATATCCATCATCTAACTCACGAACAATAGTCATATAATCATTTGTTTTGCCAAGACTTTTTAAAGTATAATATCCCATGTTATATCTCCTTGCCCATTTTTATCTTGCTTGTATTTTTATTTTCGGTATTATAAAAAAAGTGTTTAGTTTTTTTTAATATACGGAGGTTTTTGCTATGATATTCTGTGATTCTCACTTTCATGCTGCTGACTGTAAGTTGTTACCAGATAATGAAATAAATAAGTGTTATGCAGGAGTTTCCTGTGCACATTCTACAGATGAATGGGATGTTCAGACAAAACTTACGAACGGACGACAGAATTTTTTTAATGCATTTGGTCTTCATCCTCAGTTACCAAGAATTGATAACTACCGATTGTTAGAGCAACTTTTACAGAAAAAAAAGATTATTGCAATAGGCGAAACGGGTTTTGATTTTTACACAGAAGCATTCAAATCAAACAGGAAAACTCAGGAAGATGCCTGGAACTTATGTCTGGAGCTTGCAGAAAAATATAATGTTCCAATGGTAATTCATAATAGAAAAGCTTTAGATGTTATGTTTACTTATTCAAAACAGTTGTCACGAATATCTTCCATAATTTTTCATTCATTTGCTTTTAGTTCAAGAGAGGCAAATTCTTTATTACATCATGGCATGAATGCTTATTTTTCTTTTGGAAAACCAATTTTAAATAATAATAAGAAAAGTATTGACTGCGTACAGAATCTACCTTTGAATCGTATTCTATTTGAAACTGATGCCCCGTTTCAAACATTGAAAGGTGAAACTGCAACGCACCCATGCGAAATTGAGCTTGTATATAAAAAAGCTATGGAATTAAGAAGTGTTGATTATGTTAATTCCGAAGAATTCTGCTGGACTGTTGCAGACACATTTTGTACTGCTTTTAATGTTAATCTGTCATAATATTGAAAGAGAATCGTTTACAGCTTCTTGTGTAGATTCATAGCAATCTTTGAAATTTTCAGTGAGATGTTCTATGTCTCCTGTTTTTTTTCCACGTAGAACATCTTCAAGAGCCTGTCCTGCTGCTGCTAATAATTCAGCTCCAATCTGTCTTGCAGCACCTTTGTAATAATGTACATATTTTGCAGCTTCTTCACGGCTATTTGTCTTAATAAGGCTTAGTTTTTCAGTACTGAAAGGTGTGTCATTTACAAAAGAAGCTAATAATTCTATAAGAAGTTCTTTTTCATTTCCTACCATTTCAAGTGCAGATTTTAAATTAAGAAGTTCCTTTTGTTCTGTTTGATTATTCATATATTCTATCGTAAAATAAATATATATTATTTGTCAATGTTACTATTTCAAGCCTTCTTCTCATTGTTGAGGTGCTGTAAATTTGATATAATTACATAAAAATAATTAAGAGGTTTTATGATGAAAAAATTTTCTACCTGCGTTTTTGTAAATCTTATTCTTGCAGGTATATTCTCTTTACTGACAGTTTCTTTTCATATTGATATATCTGCTTTTGCTTTTTTTATAGCATCATTGTTTACTCTTGTTACTGGATATGTGTCATATTATCTTTTGCTTAAAAAAAATAAAGATAGATATATAAATGCTGTAATCCGCATTTTCCAATACGAACCTTTTGTACTTATTTCTGCTTATGTAATGCGAAGATCTGGTAATGTTGCACCTTGTTATGTCATTGATCTTTTGACATCTTTACTTTGGTGTGCAGTTGCAATTTCATCACTTTATATTCTGTTCTTGCTTAGGGAAAAAAATCTTGATTCTTTGAATGTGGCTTGGGCAGAACTGGTAAAAAAAAGCCGAACAAAGAAAACTTCCCATTCTTCTTTTGGTTCAAAATGGTCAAAACCACTTTCTCCAGATAACAGTCGGGAGAATTCTTCTGTTACATTGAAAGATGTTTTTAGAGAAATTCTTGAATGGGTAGATGCTCTTATTCAGGCTGTATTTACAATTATTCTTCTGAATATTTTCCTGTTTCAGTTGTACGAGATTCCTTCTGAATCAATGGTTCCAACTTTTCTCATAAAAGACAGAGTTGCCGTATTTAAGACTTTAGCAGGTCCAAAGTTTCCTTTAAGTAGAATAGGTCTTCCTTATATACAGAAGTATGAAAGGGGAGATATAGTTGTATTTAGAAATCCTCACTATTCGGATGACAGAAAAAGTGAAGTAAAAACTTTTATGTCTCAATTTATTTATATGATTACGCTTACTCTCAAAAAGACGAATACGGATGAAAATGGGGACATAAAGGCAGATCCTCTTGTTAAGCGTGTTGTCGGTCTTCCTGGGGAACAGCTTATGTTGATGGATGGAACTTTGTATGCCCGTACAGCAGCTTCTTCTGAATTTAAAGCAATAGAAGATGAAACTTCTTGGGCTGCTTGGAATTTGAACCCTCTTTCTGAAAAAATCAAGTCAAAGATAAAAGAGATACCTCTTTCTTCTGCAGAAGCAGAAAATACACTTATGATTGAGTCTGAGCGTAGAAAACTTGATTTTTCAGAGGCAAAAAATGAATGTCTTGAATTATCCGAGCGTTTTAAAACGATTGCATCTGCATTTTCTGGTTCTGGAAATAATGTAAGTTCGGATTCAATTTTTAATAAATCTTCTTTGGTAATCTATACTTATTTAAATAACTATACTCTGTTTGCTAATGTGAATGATATTGCTCTACGTCTTCTTACTGCTTCGGATGGAGCTTCTCAGTTTAGTAGCTTTATGAATGAGTGGCATGAAAATGGCTCATTTAATAATGGTCAGCTTGCAGGCGGTGACATGTATTCTGATTCTCGCTTTAGACTAAACCTTATGGTTAAGCTTGTTGTCGGTCGGCTTGTTGTGCGCACGGCAGAACTTTATGCAGGTTCAGATAACATTACTGATTTGGATTGGAAAACTGATACCGTCCGTTTGACCCAGCAGGAAAAGGCCCAGCGATTGTTTAATTACATTGCTCACATGGATCAGCGGAATATGCCTGTTTTCCCAGCAAACGATTCTGCAGGAAATGCTGTATACATTCCAGAAAACAGTTACTTTATGATGGGAGATAATCGCTATAATTCGCTTGATATGCGTCACAGCTATGACAGTAGAATTGAGCCGCTCACATTGCTTGATTCCTATTCTGTATCGTATGAGACAAATATGGAGCCTCGTTATGTTAGCAGAGAAAAGATTCTTGGAAAAGCAGGGCTTAGATTCTGGCCTCTTAATCGGTTTGGAGTTATTAGAAAGTAATAAGAAAAGTAGGGCTTTCGGTTCTGCAAAAAATAAATGTGCATAAAAAAGCGGGGTTTTTACCCCGCTTTTTTTGTCTATTAATGTCTAATCTTTAAGCATTACGTCCGTGACAGTTCTTGTATTTTTTACCAGAGCCACAAGGACAAGGATCATTTCTTCCAACCTTTGGAGCCATTCTTGTTACAGTTACGCTCTGTCCTTGTCTACCGCTTTTCATTGCAGAGTTCTGAGCACCTTGCTGTGCAGAACGGGCATTAAAAGAAGACTGAGCCTGCTGCTGTGCTGCATCAGAAGACATCGACTGAGCTTCTGCATGCTGTGCTGTCATGTGAATCTGCTGCTGAGGACGTGCAGGCATGCTTCCTTCTGGACGAATCTGAATCTTAACCTTGAAGATTCTTCCTGCAACAGAATCGCGAATGCTTTCAAGAAGAGTGTCGAATGCATTAAATCCGTCAATCTTATATTCTGTCAAAGGATTTTTACTTCCGTAAGAACGCAAATATACAGCTTCTCTAAGACCATCAAGGAATTCAAGCTGATCAAGCCATTTCTTATCAATCATCTGAATATATTGATAGCGGATGAACATGTTAAGATTTGGTTTGCCTACAAGCATTTCC
>CACXDK010000072.1 GCA_902766345.1 uncultured Spirochaetaceae bacterium
ATCAAGTGCTGCAACTTTATTTTCTTTCTGAATAGCATCGAAAACTTCCTGGCGGAATACCTTTACATTTTTAGGAGCTTCAACACCTATTTTTACCTGATCCCCCTTCACTTCTATAATTGTAAGGGTAATTTCATCACCAATCTTTATTTTTTCATCAATCTTTCTAGAAAGGATAAGCATTATTTATCCTCCTTTCCAGCAAGAGCTGAAACTATATCAAATTTTGTAGTCCATTTAGGATCATTTAGTATAGCCTGCATTCCTTCATGAGTCTTCTTATTAATTATAACAGGACCACGAAGATTTGCAGTAACAGGAGAACCGTCATTTGGAACAGTAACAATAGTCATAACAAGAACATCAGAAGGATCTTTTATGCCTATTTTACCCAATTCCTTATCATCAATATCCACTTCAAAATCTGGATTGATAATAAAAGGATCTATCATTAAAAATGCAAGAGCACTTTCATCCAATGACTGAAGCCAGATAAATGGTTTTATTCTACAGTCAATTAAAGCATATTCAGTATAATCTTCAAAGCCAAAAATACCAGCAGGTATTTTAATTAACTGTTCTTCACTTATCTCAACCAAGCCCATTGTTTTAGTTTTTATCTGCATTTTTATCACCTGTTACTGCTACAAAATTAATGCATATAATTCAATAAAGAAGTAGAATACATTCGGCCAGCATTGCTTAATGTTGCCTGATTTACAAGTTCCAGCATTTTCATATCTGTAATGGTCTTTGTAAAATCAATGTCCCCTTCTCTACTTACTAACTGAGTAACATTTAATGCTGTAGTCTGAGAACGAGTAATGTTATTCTGTGCACGCTCATAATCACTGCCAGACTTAGCAAGACGAGTTGTGATATTGGAAATGCCTTCATCAATAGAACCAAGAACACGAGAACCAATAGCTTCGGTATCGCCCTTAAGCATTGAATCGCGTAATGCAATAACAGTATCAAAAATTGAACCGCCAGAACTACGAACATTACCAGTAAGATTATATGGAGGCAACTGAGATTTATCTTTTATATATCCCAATTCTTCCAAAGTTGCTCCATTTTTATCTTCAAGCCAAATCTGATGAGCATCAGTAGTCTCAAGATTAAGACCATTTGTAATAGGATCAAGGGATGCCTTTACAGCAACACCACTGTCATTAATTTTTGCAATAACAGCATGAATATTATCACCTCTATTAATTTTAATCTCAACACCATCAAGATTAATAGAGTTATCATTACCAGCCTGCCATTGAGTTAAATCGCGAGATCCCATAAGACGCTGTGGTTCTGCCCAGAAAATCCTGCTACCGCTGTTATCAACATCCATATACTGGTTTTCATCAACTTCAACTTTATTCATAGTGATGTTGCCATTATACTGAACAGATTCAATCAAAGGCTCACTTGCACCAGGAACATTTCCCAATGAAACATCAAATGCAATATTTTTTGTACGAGTACCAGCAAAAAGACTGTTACCATCAGAATCAACAGCATTAGCATTCTGAACCAATTCTTTTAGAAGCTCATTTACTTCAGAAGCCATATTTTTAAGGTCATCTTTTGTATTCAAGCCATTTGCACCAGTCACAGCAAGCTCTCGTACACGCTGCATAATCTGAAGGTTCTGATTTACATAACCTTCACGAATCTGAAACTGATCAGCAAGAGTCTGTGCATTCTTTTCAAACTGATTTACACGTGAAAGATATGAATTATAGCGAACTAAATGTCCTGCAGCTATAGGATCATCACGAAGAGAACCCAAGCGGCTCTGACTGCCAACTTGATTATTCAAAGTATTCTGACGTACTTCCTGCTTACGCAAGTAGTACTGAGTGTCCATATTATTCATCTGAGAACTAATTCTGTTCATATCATTCTCCTTATTATATAAAAATTAAATGCTGCGATTAAAATCAACCGCCAACACGATTAATCAGAGTATTCAACAACTCATCCTGAACACTAATAAACTTTGCAGCAGCTTCATAGCCATACTGGAATTTTATAATGTCAGCAAGTTCTTCATTAATATTTACACCGCTGATACTATCACGCAAATCACGCAAATCATTCATGATAGCATTCTTACTTGCAAGCTGATTTTCTGCCTGCTCGCCTTTAAGTCCAATGCGTGTTACAGTATCTGCAAAATAATCATCAAATGTACGGTCAGTTCCAACCATCATCTTTGTATTACGGATTGCAGCAATTTCAACAGCTGCACGACCGTCATCAACATCAGCCAATCCCTGAGAATTAGCAAATGCAGCAGCAACACTTGAAGAATCTCTTTCAATCTGAGGATTAACAACAAGATACCCAGAAGGATTCATGACAGGTGTAACAGCAAACTGTGCATCAGCAAGAGCATTAACAGCGTTTGCACGGTTAAAATCATAAGCTCCATCGGCTCCACTTTCACGAAGAATTCCTGTGTATCCTGTAAGGAACATTCCGGAATCTTCAACATGACGAATAACAAAATCAGGATTAGACATTGATTCAGAAGTCGTAGCCTTTAATACTAATTTTGAATTACGATCCAAATAAGCCTTTACTTCCCCATTACTGTCATTAATACGGTTTACAAGATCTTCAACAGTATCAGCTGGATAATAATCAACAGAAACAGTTCCTGAAGATGAGTTAAAGGTCATTGTTCCCTGCAAACCAATCTGCTCATGAGGACGAAGGCTATTAGTTCCTGTCATGCGGAAAATATAAGAAGCATCTTCAACACCATCACCGTTGCGGTCATAGTTACCATTTGTATTTTCAACAAACGGATGTTCCGTAAAGAAATCGAGTCCAGTTACATTATTCTTACCAATGGCATTGCGGTGAATATCATTAACAAAGTCCGCAAAGTTAAGAGCCATAGTATCAAGAGACTGCAATTCACTGCGAAGATCTTTATCGCGCAATTCAACAAGAGCACCGAGAGAACCGCCTCTAAAATATGCATCAACCTCTGTATCATGCCAAACAAGACGTGTATAGCCTTTATTATCAAGGTCTGTAACTTCATCAATCTGACGATATTCACTTCCCTGAACAATCATCTGTCCATCTGTATGTACAAGGAATTCATCAGGATCTGTTCGGGCAACAGTTACATTAATAAGCTTTCCAAGCTTTTCAACCAAAAGATCACGGCGATCCATAAGATCATTAGGATTATCGCCCATAGCTTTACTTCTTACAATTTCACCGTTTACATCTGCTATCTGACGAGACAAATCATTTACCTGCTTTACAGTAGCATTAATATCTCCGTTTACTTGATTAGAAATTGCAATAAGATTATTATTCTGCTGCTTAATTGAGTTTGTAAGACTTTGACCTCTAACAACAACAGCATCACGGGCAGCATTATTACTTGGATCTATAGAAAGTTCCTGCCAGCTCTGCCAAAATTTATCCATATTGCTACGAACAGAAATTTCATCAGGTTCATTGTAAATCTGCTCAATCATTGAATAGTAATTGTTGCGAGTATCCCAATAAGATTCTTCATTTGTCTGTGCAATAATACGAGAATCCAAAAGTTCATCACGAACACGTTCAATGCTTTCAATTTTTGTTCCCTGACCAATCTGACCGGCAAGCTCTGCACGCTCTAAATCCGGGCGGTACAAAGGATCCATTGTAGAAACTTTTACACGCTGACGGCTATAGCCTTCTGTATCAGCATTTGAAATATTGTGTCCAGCAGTCTGAATCTGAGTGCTGTGAGCCATAAGGCTCCTTTTTCCAATTTCTATACCTGCAAAAGATCCTGACATTTTCCAATTCCTCCTATATACTCACCCATTCTGCATGCAAAATCACAATTAGAATTCTATATTTACCAATACGTTTCCAACTTCCGGCTTTACAAGTTTACCTGCAGGAGAATATGTTGTTGCGGTTTTAACAAAACATTCTTCTATTACATTACCTATAAAATCTTTCGTTGTAGTAACATAGGTACGTAAAGCATCATTTTCAATACGGCTCTTTGTAAGCTTAGTCCTAAGACTTACAAACAAAGGCTCTACAGATGGCTCATAATAAATATGGCTATCTGCCTCAGTAAGCATTTCACGCTGCTGATCCAATTCTACAAAAGTATCACTCATACGACGCAAAGCAGATATAGAATCTTGTAGAGATTCCCAATCTCGCTCCTTTACGTTTGAATGCATTTTGTTCTGTTCAGACAAAATAGAATCAAGAAGTTCATCCTGAGACTGCAAAACTTTTATGAGCTCAGTCTTTTTGTCTGTAACAGGCGTTTCGTCAGAAACGATTTCTTCAGAAACAATTTCGTTAGAAACAATTTCGTTAGAAACAATTTCGCCAGATGACGAAACCTCGTCAGTAGCCTGAACCTCAGAAGTCTGCACTTCAGAAGCTGTTTCTGCAACAGATTCTTCCTGAACTGTAAGATCTTCCAGAACTTTAGCCGCCTTCTTTAATTTAGCTGCAACAGCTTTCATAAAACCCATTTTCATTTTATCCTTCCCACTCATTGAAAAATAGATTATTCACTATATATTATCGGAAAATAAAGGAAATTCTTTAGGAAATAAAAACAAATGCAGTGTGTAGTGGGATATGAGAAAGAATTCGACGGCTTTGTTCACTGGGCGTGATGATTATGGCCACTAGCCGTGATGATTATGCCCACTGGCCAAGCTGAGTTTCCCCACTGGCCAGACTTAATTTCCCCATCACCAAGCCATTTGCATCACATGACAGCTCATGATATAATGGGCACATGAAATATGGCATTTTTAGAGTAGCATGCGCAAGTCCGTCACTTGCAGTGGCAGACTGCACATATAATGCACAACAAATCATTCAGACAATAGAACTTGCAGATAAACAGAACATAAGACTTATAGTTTTCCCAGAATTATGCATAACAGGATACACTTGTGCAGATTTATTCTTACAGCGGTCATTACAGGTTGCAGCAGAAAATGCATTAGCTACAATCTGTAAAAAAACAAAAGACTGCAAATGCATGAGCATTGTAGGACTGCCAATAACTTATCAGGGAGCACGTTACAATTGCGCAGCCTATTTGTATAAAGGTTCTGTCATTGCCATTGTACCAAAAACCTTCATACCAAATTATTCAGAATTCTACGAGCGCAGATGGTTTACACCTTCAGAATTCTGCCCAACAGACAGCATTACAATAAATGAAGAATTAGCAAACATTCCATTTGGAACAAATATCATTATAGAAGACAAAAATGATCCTCTTCTAAAAATTGCCTGTGAAATCTGTGAAGACGTTTGGGTTCCTCTTGCACCGTCAACAAGACATGCATTAAACGGAGCAACTGTTATTGCAAATCTAAGTGCCAGCAACGAAGTAGTAGGAAAAGCGGATTACAGACGAATGCTTATAAGTGCACAATCTGCCAAAACAGTTTCCGCATACTTATATGCAAATGCAGGTCATGATGAAAGTACTACCGACATGATATTCAGTGCACACACTATTATTGCACAGAATGGTTCCATAAAAGCCCAATCTGAGCTATTTGGAACAGAAGTCATTACGGTTGCAGACATTGACCTTGAGCGCATTGAACAAGACAGACTAAGAACTACAACTTTTACTACCTGCAATGCTTTTACAAGAGACAGTCAGGCTCTTTATCGCTTTATTTCTGTAGAATTCGACAACAATACTTTCTCAGATTCTGACAATCAAAAATCGATAGGTTTTCAGTCAAATGATGAAAAAAAGGAGGCTTCTTCTATTGCACTCATAGGAGGTGTAGACAGACATCCTTTTGTGCCTGCTGGAGATAAAGAACGAAGCGAACGATGCAGAATAGTCATTGAAATGCAGGCAGAAGGACTTGCAAAGCGTTTACGCCATATTCATGCACAAAATGCAGTAATAGGTTTGAGCGGTGGTTTGGATTCAACTTTGGCAATGCTTGTTACAGCAAGAGCTTTTGATAAATGTGGTATTGACCGCTCCAAAATTACGGCAGTCACAATGCCTTGTTTCGGAACAACAAACAGAACTTATTCAAATGCATGTACCCTTGCGCAAAAGACAGGAGCTACACTAAAAGAAATCAATATAAAAAAAGCAGTTCTACAACATTTTTCAGATATAGGACATGATGAAAACATCCATGATGTTACATACGAAAACAGTCAGGCCAGAGAAAGAACTCAGATTCTTATGGACATTGCCAATAAATATAACGGCATTGTAATAGGAACGGGAGATTTAAGTGAGCTTGCACTTGGTTGGTGTACATATAATGGAGACCATATATCAATGTATGGAGTAAATTCTAGCATTCCAAAAACCCTTGTACGCTATTTAGTTGAATGGTTTGCAATGCAGTCTGAACAACAGGGAGATGCAGAGCTGGCAAATGTCCTAAAGGACATTCTTGCAACACCTGTAAGCCCAGAACTGCTACCACCAACAGGCAAAGACATCAGTCAGAAAACGGAAGAACTTGTAGGTCCTTACGAGTTGCATGATTTCTTTTTGTATTACGTATTAAGATGGGGATTTTCTCCTAAAAAGATTTATTTTCTTGCTTTACAGGCTTTCAACGGTAAAGTTGCAGACGGTTCAGAAATCGTCTATACAAGGGAAATAATCTTAAAATGGCTCACAACCTTTTACAGAAGATTTTTCAGCCAGCAGTTCAAGAGAAGCTGCATGCCAGATGGTGCAAAAGTTGGAACAGTAAATCTTTCACCACGCGGAGACTGGAGAATGCCAAGTGATGCAAGTGCAGCTGTTTGGATGGAAGAAATAAAAGAACTGTAGCTTTAATCCTCATCATCGACAGGTTCTTTAAAGCCTGTTTCTTTTATATCTTTGTCTATTCCTGCCCTATGCCTGTTGTAATAAAATAAAGACCAGCCATTGTCGTTAAGCAGCTTTACCTGCATTACATAATTACTGTCCTGATTGTAGGCAATGGCTTTATCTAAATATTGTTTTGCAAGTTCAGTTTCTTTACGGTCAAAATAAAACTGAGACATATATATGTCTGAAAAAAACTGTTCGCCTTCGTTTCTAGAAGAGCTTACTGCAGAGCTAAAACATTTTAATGCCTTTTTTTTACCGCCTCCAAAAATCTTTGGAGCATAGAACATCCACTGCCCTAAGTTTGTAAGTGCGTAACTAAGGCGGGAATCCTGTTTCAAAGCCTTTTCGTATAAATCTTTTACATGAAACCCATATTTAAGTGTTGCTGACAAAGAAAAAGTCATGTAAATAGAAGTTACATCGCCAGTAAGGACGTAAAGCCATTTATTTGCACAGGATTTTCCTTTAAGGCTTGAAATATACCTTTCATTCTTTTCCATCTGCAATTTCATTATATCGCACAGTTTTGGACGCATGTTAACATCATCGTACAGATAATGATGCCGTTCCATTATATAAAGGCTTTCTAAAATAAGACGTTCCTGTTCCAAATCTACGGAATGAGCAGGAAGTTTGGAATCCGTTTCTCGCTCAAATTCATCTATTAGTCTTAAAGATTCTTCACTAGACTGGCAGGAAGAAATATACACACGGAATTTCATAAATTCATCTATTCTGTTTGCAGCATAATCAGAAATTCTTTCACCAGCAAATGCAGGCAACAAAGATGAGAAAAACAGAATTATACAAAAACACAATAAACGCATACTGCTATACTATTTCCATAAAAGATTTTATTTTATCAATATTCTGCAATGCTACAGCCCGTCCAAGATCATACACCCGCTGCAGTTCATCAGGATTTTTTTCTGTCCTGCTAATACCTAAAGATTCTTCTGGGCAAATAACCAAAACATTGCCAAGCTTTTCCTGCTCAAACACATAATCCGTTTCATCATTATACATTATGTGTCTTCGCCCCATTGCTTTTACCAGTGCAGGATATTTATGCAATGCAATAGCAATGAGCCACATCAAGCGGTTCTTCTTTTTAATAAACCCTCTTGGCTGTGTAAGAATTACAATGTTTTTTTCATATCCAAGACTTTGAAACTTTTTAAGAGGAATGGAATCTGTCATTCCTCCATCAAGTAACTCAAAATTATCAACTCTTACAATTTTTGAAGCAAGTGGCATTGAAGCAGAAGCCCGCATCCACTCAAAATCTTTTGCAGAACAGCTTTTTAGCTTTTTATATACAGCATTACCAGTATGAACATCTGAAGCTACTATCCAAAATTCCATTGGATTTTTCTGATAAGTTTCATAGTCAAACAAATCAAGTTCATTCGGAATTGAATCATAACAGAATTCTGCATTATATAAATTACCTGTTTTTAACAAAGAAGAAACACTGCAATAGCGTTTATCGCCTGCATATTTTTTATTATAACGCAGAGCTCTACCTATTTGCTTTGATTTATAATTGCATCCGAATGCAGCTCCAGCGGAAACTCCTATAGCGCCGTCAAAAACAATGCAATGTTCCATCATAACATCCATTGCTCCAGCAGAAAAAAGACCGCGCATTGCTCCGCCTTCAAGCACAAGACCTGTTTTACAACCATTCATACATCAGAGATTATTACAGATATCA
>CACXDK010000073.1 GCA_902766345.1 uncultured Spirochaetaceae bacterium
AGGATGAGAGAATTTTTCATTCTATTATTTTATAATCCAAACTTTGCCATCTGTTCTTCCGAATATTTCTTCTTCATACATACATTCTGCAGTTGTAGATGGTGTGTGGTATTCTCCGTTGCGAACAGCTCTAAACTGGAATTCTACCTGCTGCATTCCTGCTGGGAAATAATCCCAGAAGAACTGTACTTCTGAATCGTATATACCTTTGTATGAAAGCCCTCTTGTGTAGAAAGTTTTTCTTCCGTTGATTTGCTCATCTGGAACTTCTTCAAGAGTGCCTGTCGTTACAAATGCCGTATTCAGAATTTCACATCCTGCAGGAACTGGTGCTCGTACAGCAACGTATTCTGCTCTTATTCTTGAAGAAACTATTACACGTTCTCTGTACACGTTTCCAGCAATTAACTCTTTTTCTTTTACAGGTTTACCAGTTTTTACATCGGTAATTTCTGTATAGATACATAATCCTTCATCTCTTGCAGTCTGCTTTTCTGCTGGTAATGCATATTTCATTGAAGCTGTGTAATACAGATTTCCTTGTCCTGTTTTGTTGAATTGTAAATTTACTTCCTTTGCTTTTGGAGTAATTGTAGTTTCTACAGGCTGTGCAGAAACGCCCTTGAATGTTCCGCTTAATTCTTTTGAACCATTTAGCAGAGCTTCTGCTGTAAAGTCCAACTGTTCAAGATTATTTGTTTTTATGTATTCATTTAAAGCAATGAGGACTCTACTTGTAACTGCTGTTGACTGCCAGCGTCCGTTGTGTGCTTTTTGCATTTTTAAAAGTTCATATACACAATGTTGATTTGTAATGTCTTTTTTGTCTAGTTTTGTAAGCAGTTGAAGCAACAATGCATATCTTTCAGAATCATCATTAAAGAAACACCACCTGTGATTTTTATATTTCTGCGAAATATCAATTCCACGAGATGTCATTCTTGTATATGAAAGAATCTTTTGAGCAATTGTCTGAGCCTGAGAGACATTTCCTTTTGCAAGATAGGTAAGTGCTGTAAGTTCCAGTGTTTCAACATCGCTATTGTCATTCTGCGCAATCGTAGAAAGAATTGTATCTTTTACATCTGCACCAATTAACGTTGCTGCGTAGCTTGCATAGGCTGCGTTGTAAAGGGCTCCTGCATAATGATGTTCTTTTGTAGAAAGTTCATTTTCTACTGCGTTTGTAAGATATGAAGCAAGTTTGCTTAGGTTTATGTTTCCTGTAGGAATTCCGTTTTGCTTTGCAAGAGCTGCAATTTCTGCAATTCTCATAGAAACATAAAGATTGCTTTCTTTGCCATCTTTCCAATATGGGAAACCTCCGTCTGCTTTTTGTACACTTGCCCAGCTGTGAATTTCTTGTTCGGCAACTCCCTTTGGATACATGACTTCACTGTTAAGTCCGAATATGTGGATGTAGTCACCGAAGGCAACAAGAGGAAGTACTGCTGCCGAACGCTGTTCAAGACATCCGTAAGGATAGTGGAATACGTAGCTGACAGCTTCCCGTAATACGCCTAGACGTGTTGGGTCTAACTGTATGTAAAGATTGCAATGTACATCGTCTGCATCTTGAGGAATAATTATTGTTTCCTGTGTTGTATCTTCTGTACTTCCTGTTGTTGTTACTGTCTCAAATATATATGGCTTTTCTATTTGTAACGGCAAAAGAATCTTTTCATTGATGTTGTTTCCTGTGACTTTGAATTCTACAGTAATCCAACCCTGCCTTACTGCTTTTATAGAGAACATAAGAGGCTGTGTTTTGCTTGCCGCAATCTTGATTTTCTTACTGTTCTTTTTTTCTGCAAGCACTGCTAAGCCTGGAAGCTTCTGTATGTCATTAGTGTTCTGTGTATAGTTTACACCTTCATATATGTTAAGCTCTACTTCTACGTTCTGAGCTTTATTTGTCAGATTAGAAATGACTGCACCAAGTTCTCCCTTATCGTCAAGTCTGAGCATTCTTGGCAGAGCTGTACGTACAGAAATTGGTTCACATACTGAAACTTCTTCTTCTGCCAGACCGAATGCATCTGTTTCGTTTATGGCTACAGCTGTTATTCTGTATGATGTAAGAGAATCTGGGAGTGTAAAGGTGTATGTAGCTGTACCGCTTTTGTCAGTAACTATGCACGGCTCGAATGCAGCTGTAGAAGCGAAGTTTGAGCGGATTTTCATGCTACTGCCATCTGCTTCTGCTGAACCATCGGCCATCATTGGGGCTGCTGCCAGCTTGAACTCTCGTTTAGACTTAGACAGCACTGCCATGTCGTTGTAAACCATTGGTTCATATACTGCTTTTGTTTCTTCCAATAATAGATCCTGCACTATAAGCAGTGAGCGGGAATCTCCTCCCTTTGTGCGATTCCAGAATCTGCTTCTGTCATAAAAATATGTAAGCGGATCTTCTACGTGATATCCTATAAGGTCAAGAACGCCTCTGTCTACTGCCATAAGTGAGATGGCTGCATTCTTTACAGGCTTGCCGTTCTGTGTGGCTGTAAGCGTAACCTTTGCCTTATCTCCTGGCTGATAGCTTTCCTTGTCGGTCTTTATCTTAACGTCTATCTTTTTAATAGTGGTATTTACGTTAAGTGCCGTAACGCCATAGTAACTTTTCGGAAGCTCTGTATCTGGTCGCACAGAATATGTGGAGACAGAAACATATATTACTGGTACGTAGGACTCTTCTATTTTTACGTCAAGGACATTTGTTGGCTCTGTAACAGTTACAGTCTTTTCAGAAAGAATGCCTTCCCTTTCTATAGTGATAAGATACGTGCCCTTTGGGAGCTCCGTCTGTGTAAGGATATGTGCGGTGTCGCCTGCATTGTATTCTTCTTTGTCAGGAATAAGCTTTACCTGTTGACCGTCGTTACCGTCATTCCAGTACCATCCGCTTCCTGTAACATAGAAACTTCGTTCTGTTATAACAGGATTTCCTTTTGAATCCTTGCATGTCATTCTTAAAAGGTATGTGCCGCTTTCTTTTGGCTTTACGGTTATTTCACTTGGTTTAGCCGATGTCGGAAACTTTACGTTTTTTGTTTCTTCAACATTAAGAACTTTTTTATATGTGCTAGAAATATAACCAGATGGTTCTACGTTTTGGATTCTTTTCCATTCTTCATGTATGAGTTCTGCAGTTATTTCTCCAGACTTTGAAACCATGTTTTTTGCAGGGAATTCTTCTTCTGGTGTAATGCATACATAGTCAAACTTAATGTTGTCGCCTTTTTTGGCAAAACTCTTTACGTTCTTTTCACGTCCTATTCCGATATAGAACTGGGCAGGGTGTACTATGGCGGAGGTACTTGTACTTATTGCCTGGTTTCCACTGTCAGTTACCAGTGTTTCTGCTGTATATCGTATAGGAATGCCATTGTTTTCTATTGCATTAGTTGCCTGTTCTGTAGATGCTTTGCCATCAGAATCAAGTACTCCGTTTTCTTTTTCGAGGCTTCCAGATGTGTATGGATGTGTGACTGTGCCGAAACGCATAGATTTGTATTCTTTTTTCTGAGGAATGAATGACGTTTCTTCATATCTCCATCTTGTACTGTAAGTACTGTCGGCAAGGCTTCCACCTCCAAGATAATTTGCACTTATGAGTGCAGAAAGACTGTCTCCGTAAATATATGTACTGTCTTCTATAGAAGAGCTTGCTTCAAAGCGGAGCTTTTCAAAGAACTGCACATTTATAGGAATGGATTCAGAAGATTTTTGACCGTCACATATGCGTGAGTATATAATGTTGTAATCCCCTGGCTTTAAATCTTCTGGCAGAGTAAATGAACCCCAGTTGCTTCCCTGCTTGGAAAGCTTTCCCTTGTTTGTTCCGTAAGTCTGCTGTCTTCCCCCACTGTACCCTGTCAGCTCTACAGTAAAATCTGATTCATTTGAAGGGACTGCATTGTAGACGCCTTTCTTTAGGTTGCGGTCTATTATTATGTATGAAACGGTTTCGCCAGGTTTGTACAGCTTTCTGTCCGTAAACATGAAGGCGACCATCTGATTTTTTATAGTAGACTCAAACTCTGGTTTTGGATTAGCGTAACCGTATTTATCAGGTCTTCCCCAGTCGTCATGTGCATAAAGGATTCTGTCAGTGTCAGTTTTTGCCTCAAAGAAAATGCTGTTTGCACTCGTAAGAGTCTTTATCTGCTCTTCTGTAAAGTCAATTTCTGCAATGCCATTTGCGTCTGTGCTTGCACTTGCAATGACTGAATGATTTTGCGTAAGGCATTCTGCATAAGTAAGGGCTTTGGTTATGAACATTACGTTTACTTTTGCATTTGCCACGGGCTTTCCTGTCTTCATGCTGGAAACAAAGACGATAGCTTTGTTGTATCCGTATCTTGCAGTTACTGCAAGATCTGTCACCTGTATAATCTGTTCATGTTCTGCTGTATCAGTCTTAGTTTTATATTCCTTGCTCTTCCAGTCTCTATATCTGTACTCATAAGGTATGCTTGCCTTAAATCTTACAGCCCCTCGGTATTCTCCGTCGGAAAGTGAAAGATAGGGACGTAAATCTATTTTTTCAGAGGCAATTTTATTAGGTCCTGTCTTGTCAACATCAATAGTAATCGTCTTTGCTTTTTCCGATGACTTTTTGCCTGTCGCATCGGTGAGAGGTTCTATCGTATAATATGCAGGTGCTTTTATGTTCTGGTAGCTGAATGATATGAACGGTTTAAACTGGGATTCAAGTGTTCTTAGTCCGCTTCCATTGAATCGTGCAAAACTTTTTGCAGGAGGTGTAGTTACTTTGAATGTATAATCGCTTCCAAGTTTTCTTCCATATATATCTGTAAAATCTTTCTTTATAGTAAGGCTATAAGTCTGTTCATAAGTGACAGGCAGAGAGTGTATTGTAATTGACTGTCCGTTTATCTTTAGATTTTCCTTTGTTATCTTTACGCTGTTATTAGCATCAATATTTGCCTCTATATGTTTTGCAAGATTTTCTTCATCTCCATCCTTTAACAATGTGCTGAAATATACTATGACAGGAAGATGATAATTCTCGCTGTACCAGGAAGGCTGTGTTTCTGTGTCTGTTACCTTGAATTTTAGAAGGGTATGAAAGTTTCCGCCTGTTTCTTTTTGTGAGGGCCAGCAGTCTCTGTCTGCCATTGCTCCTTTATTTAGCGTTACGGCTATGTCTGTGTCTTCTGGAATGTCGTCCTGCACTGTAAGATGAATGATATTCTTATCTTCCTGCGTTGCAGAAAAATTAAGTGAACGTGTATTGTTTTTGCCTGCTTTTACGCTGATAAAATCCTTTACAACAGAGACGTTTACTGGTGCGTTAAAGTATACGGCTATGTCTTTTGCAAGCTGTACTGGAACATTGTTTTTAGCAATATAGTTGCCTTTCTTTTCTTCTTCGTAACCTGGATGTACGGAATTGATTTTTAAATCTTCCGTGTGGAATGTGTATTCCAGATTGCCCTGAATTTGAAGACCTTGTATGGATTTTAGGCTAGGATTTATTTTGATTGTATATATTTTTTGAGGGATTGCTTCTTCTTCGCTTTCGAAACTGAGTATGCTTGTTCCATACCATCGGTATACACCTTTCAATGCTGGTTCTATGCTTACAACTGGTGATGTAGACTGCGGTGTTCCAAGAGCTTTCAGTTCTGTTACTGGCTGTGAAAACTGAATCTGTATGGCTGGATATTTTACGCTTGCAGGAAGTTCATTATGAGGCGTTACGTTTGTTACTCTAAAATCGTTGTTTTGAGCATTTAATGAAAAAATAGTTGAAAAAGATGTTATTGTCATAAGTGTGAAAAATTTAATTAGATTACTGTGCATTAATTTCCTCTTTAAAAAAAACAATTTGAAATAAAACTTTGTTACATTATTCAAGACTTAGCTGTTGCCACATCTCATGCATTTCGTCACTAGACATTACTAAAGGAAGATAATCTGTAAGATTCGGATAGTCTGTTGTGTCTGGTTGGGATAC
>CACXDK010000074.1 GCA_902766345.1 uncultured Spirochaetaceae bacterium
AGTCCTGTCTTTTGAAGCCACCAATTCATCTACAATAGCATTTTCATTTTTTAGCAAAGGAAAATCGGCTGCATTCAATACCATATCAGAACAAAGCATAACGGCACGCTCTATCATATTTTTAAGTTCGCGTACATTTCCTGGCCAGAAATATTCTTTCAAAAGCTTAACAGCAACAGGAGATATGCCCGTTACACTCTTATTAAGATTGCGGTTATATAAGCGAAGAAAATACAAGGTCAGACCTTCTACATCATCAGTATGATGGCGCAAAGCAGGAACCGTTACGGGAAGGATATTTAAATACGAAAAAAGAGTTTTATTAAACTTTCCCTGCTCTACAAGCAATTCCAAATCATTACTGGTAGAAGCAATAATTCTAAGTGTCCGTGGAAAAACTTTTTCCTGTATCATGTTCAAAAGCTGTTCCTGCTGGCTCTGTGTTAAAAGAGAAACTTCATCCAAAAACAAAGTTGTTCCTTCTATAAGAGATTTTACATCAACAACGGAAGCTCCAGCACTTACGCATTTTATGCGTACAAAAGGAAAATCTTTATTAGTTCCTTTTAGATGAATCTGTTCTGCTACAAGTTCCTTACCAACACCACGTTCCCCTGAAATCAAAACTGGAAAAGTTGATGAAGCAACATCATCAAGCCCATGCAGGAGATTAAGCATAAGTGCACTGTTAGCAATAAACACATGATACATGTTTAAATTATATCATAAAAAACAAAAAAGCACATCACCATCTAAACGACAGCAATGTGCTTTTCAAAATCTTATGCTAAAAAATCCAACTACTCTTTGTGATTCTTAACACTGTCACCAATCGTATATCCGCCTTCATCATCATTATTTGAAGACATATACTGAGAGATTTCAGCACGTGCCTGTGCACGCTTATATTCCTTGATTGAGAAAGCAACCTTTTCTCTTTCAACGTCAACAGATACAACGTAAACGTTTACCTTGTCGCCAACATTGAACTTCTTTACAGCTTCTTCAAAAGGAGTTTCTCTATCATCAGTAATGTTAGCCTTGTTTACAAGACCTTCAATTCCGTTTGGAGCCTTTACGAAGATACCGAAATCAGTAATAGAAGTTACTTCACCTTCAAGAGTGCTTCCCTGCTTGTACTGTGAAGCAAACTCTTTCCAAGGATTGTCTGTAAGCTGTTTTACACCTACACGGATTCTGTGGTTTTCAGAATCAGCTTCAGTAACAATAACATCAAGTTCCTGATCAACCTTGATTTCGCTACCAGGATGCTTTACCTTCTTTGTCCAAGAGAGGTCTTCACCTGAAAGGAATGCATCAATGCCTTCTTCAAGCTGAATGAATGCACCGCTGTTTGTAATCTTTACAACCTTACCGCGAACCTTTGTTCCTTCTGGATACTTTTCAGCAATAGTATCCCAAGGATTTGCAGTAACCTGCTTAAGACCGAGTGATACACGACCAGCCTGGATATCATATCCGAGGATCATGCATTCTACTTCATCACCTTCTTTCAACATGTCAGAAGGCTTATTAATCTTCTTTGTCCAGCTGAACTCAGAAATGTGAGCAAGACCTTCAATGCCTTCTTCAAGTTCAATGAAAGCACCAAATTCTGTAAGCTTTGTTACCTTGCCCTTTACAACATCATTTACATGATATTTATCTTCAAAGTGCAACCATGGGTCTTCTGAGAAATGCTTGAGGGAAAGATTAATTCTCTTCTTTTCCTGATCAAGGCGGATAACCTTCAAGTCAATTTCCTGACCTTTCTTTACAAAATCCTTAGGACGAGTTACATGACCCCAGCTCATATCATTGATATGGAGGAGACCATCAAATCCACCCAAGTCGATAAATGCACCAAAGCTTGTAAATGATTTTACAACACCCTTTACAGAGTCGCCAATCTTTACATCGCTAAAGAACTTTTCTCTATCTGTATCGATTCTTTCTTCAAGATATTTGCGGCGGTTTACAACTACGTTTCTTCTACCTTCGCTGTAAAGTCGCTCAATATAGAATTTTCCCTTTGTGCCGATAAGCTTTTCAGCTTTTTCAACTTTCTGGCTGTCTGCCTGACTGATTGGAAGGAATGCATTAATTCCACCACCCAAATCAACCATGTAACCGCCCTTTGTCAAGGAAACAATTTTACCATCAACTGCGGTCTTTTCGGCAAATACAGTCTTGAACTTTTCCCAAAGGCACTTTTCATCTGCCTTGAGTTTTGAAACTTCAGGTCCGTTCTTTCCAAACTGATTGATGAGATAGACAGTAATGTCACTGCCAACTTCAGGAATATCGTCACCAAATTCAGACAGAGGAATCTTTCCTTCTGATTTACAGTTTACATCTACAAAAACTGTATCTTCATTTACCTGAACAACCTTTCCTGTTACAAGAGCGTTGTCTTCAACCTGCTCCATTCTGTTAATTGACTCTTCTAATTGTGTGTGAATGTCGTCTTTGGAGCCCCTTTCGACATTCTGATCCACTTCCTTCTGTGCCATAATAGATCCTTTAGTATTGATTTCTGACTTGATTATCTCACAAACCTCATTTATGGTCAAGTCGGATGTGTCAATATATCGTGCATCTTTAGCTCTTTTTAGCGAACCTTCTGCCTTATTTCTGTCCATTTCGTCACGTTTTATGATAGCCTGCTTAATTTCTTCCAAAGAAAGATCGCTGACCCCCTGATCAAAACGTCTTTTTGCCTGAACATCAATGCTTGCATCAAGGTAAAACTTATATTCTGCATCAGGAAAAACAACAGTAGTCATGTCCCTTCCTTCACAGATTATATCAAGCTTTTTAACAATCTGACGCATCCTGTCATTTACAAGATGCCTTAACTCTACAATGGAAGATATTCTGGAAACATTTGCATCAACCTTATCCTGATGAAGCTGAGATTCCACATCCTTTCCATTCAAAATAAGATGGGCATTTACATAATCAAGCTTCTGCTTTTTAACAAATGCCATTACTGCATCGTTATCTTCAATGTTTACCCCTGCATCAAGAACTGCAAGTGTAAGAGCCCTGTAAAAACTGCCGCTGTTCAGGTAAACAATATTCAAATCTTCTGCAACTTTATGAGCTACAGTACTCTTTCCTGTTCCGGCAGGTCCATCAATAGCAATAACCATATATTAATTCCTCTTTTAATACTGAGAACTTTTACAAAGACGAAGCAAAGCCTGAATTTCGGCCTGTGTCAAATCGCGGAATTCGCCAAACTGCAGTCCGCCAACCCCGACACAACCAATGCGTATTCGCATCAAGCTTTTTATTCCTATTTCACGCGATTCAAATACACGGCGGATTTCACGATTTTTTCCTTCAATAAGAACAATACGCATTCTATGAGAATTAAGCTCTTCTGCTTCCTTACAGCGATAGAACGTATCTTCAACACGAATACCTTTCATGAAATCTTCACAAAGACCTCTTGGTAATGGAAGACTTGTATCTACAATATATTCCTTTTCCATTTCAGCAGAAGGATGTGAAAGTCTTGCAGCAAAATCGCCATCATTCGTAAATATAATAAGACCGCTGGAAAACATATCAAGGCGTCCGACATTGTACAGGCGCTCAGGATAAGTTTCCTTCAACAAATCCGCAGCAACAGCCCTGCCCTTTTCATCAGCAAGGGAACAAACATAGCCTGCAGGTTTATTCAGCAAAACATACCGTTTTGTTTCTTCCAGATGAATTTCCTTTCCGTCCACACAAACAGTATCAGAAGCACTTACTTTTGTTCCAAGTTCCGTTACAACAGTTCCGTTTACGCTCACTCTTCCAGCAAGTATAATTGCCTCACTTGCCCTACGGCTTGCAACGCCAGAACGAGCCATATACAGCTGAAGTCTCATTAAGTCTTTTGTATTACTATCTTGCAAGTACGAACCTCTCGTTTTCTGCCTCATCAAGCTGAGGCAAATCAGCAATGCTCTGTAAATGGAAGAATTCAAGGAAGTCATCAGTAGTTCCGTAAAGAGTAGGCTTTCCAGGAATGTCTTTTTTTTTAATTTCTTTTATAAACTTTCTGTCCAAAAGAATGCGCATCATGTTGTCTACATTTACATGACGAATGCTTTCAATTTCAGCTCTTGTAATAGGCTGACTGTATGCAATTATAGAAAGCGTTTCTATGGCAGCCTTACTCAATCTGCCTTCGTTCTTCTTTCCGTATCTTTCCTTTACAAGATCAAAGCTTTCTTTTTTAGGAGTAAGAATCCAACCGCCCAAAATAAGTGAAACTTCAATGCCACTGTCAGGGCTTGTATATTTTTCCTTTAAGCGTTCAATACATTCATTTACAACATCTTCTGAAAGCTGTGTAATTTTTGACAGTACTTCAACAGACTGCGGTTCACTTTCCAAAAAAAGAACAGTCTCCAGCAATGCTGTTTCACTGTCAAGATTTAAATCAGTCCGTCTTTGAATTGTTCCAACATAGGACTCATCAGATTCTTCTTCATGAACAAATGTAAGCTGATCCTTACTTTCCACTCTATGTTTCACTTCTTCTTCACTTAGATTTTTTTCTTCCTGAACTACAGCCTCTTCCGTAGGATTTTCTACGCTGCCTGTTTCTTCCTGCATATTTTAATATCTCCAAACATCTTATTCTGATAAATGTCTGCCAAATTCAGTTTTACAGCCTCCAAGATTGCCATAAAAGCACAGATTACGTCAAGTTCATTTCCGCGTCTGGTAATCAAATCTGTAAACATGCACTCACCGTTCTTTTCAAGCAATTCATTCATGAGTGCAATTTTTTCATTAGGAGTAATATCTTCACTGATATTCAGCGTACCAGAAAGGGAATCCATTCTAGTCAGGTTCCTGAAAATCTTCTGCATATCCTGCAGCAAAGACCAGGTATCCATTTTTTCCCACTGGCTTTCATCTTCTTCAAACGGCAGGAACCGCTCTATTTTTTTACGCTCAAAGCTCCACTCACTCTGCTCTTCCTGTTCTTCCATGAGCAAAGAAAGCTTCTTAAAGCGCTGATATTCAATTAACTGTTCAACAAGTTCTGTTCGTGGATCTTCCATGCTTTCATCGTCATCATAAGACACCTCAACAGGAAGAAGCATTCTGCTTTTTATATAGATAAGCTTAGAAGCCCAGGCATAAAACTCGCTCAAATCCTGCAAGTTTGTTTCTACAGCATAATCAAGGTAATCAAGATACTGTTCTGTAATTTCTGCAATAGGGATATCATAAATGTTTATTTTATTTTCCCTTATCAAACTCCACAGTAAATCAAGAGGTCCTTCAAACTGACCTGCCGTAAACTTTCTGTCTGCACGAACATTTTCTTCTGACATTTCCCTACCCCACCAATTCTATTTTCTGACTGGAAACTTTCTTTAAAGCATCCTTATATTTTTCGGCATACGCAGGAAGAATTTCAACCAGAGGAACAAGTACAAAAGCCCTTTCTTCCAAGCGCTCGTGCGGAACAACAAGATCTTTTTCGCGTATAACCTGATTTCCAAAAAGCTCAATATCAATATCAAGAGGGCGAGGACCATTTCTTATTTCTTTAGACCTGTCCCGCCCATATTTATTTTCTATAGAGTGAATAAAATCAAGCAGTTCATAAGCAGAGCCTTCAAATTGCCCCGCAACAACCATATTATAAAAATCCTCCTGATCGGTATAATACATTGCCTTTGTCTTATATACCGAAGAAAGTTTTATATTCTGCATGCGGTTTGAAAGCTCAACACAGGCTTGAGCCAACAATTCCTTAGGAGATTTTCCTTCATAAGAACGGTTAGAACCAAGCCCTAAAACTATATCCTGCATAGATTAAAACAAATCCTCAGGAACAGGTTTGTCATCAGCAGCAGCTTTTGCTAAAGACACAGCAGAAGAGGAAGCCTTTGCTTTTGCAGTTTTCTGAGCAGGAGAAGCTGCTGGTGCAGCTGCTGTTGGTGCAGCACTTGATGTCGATGCTGAAGCAGCAGGTGTAGCAGGAGCCGTAACCTTTTCAGGCTCAGGAACATAAGAACCTACTCCAACCCCCTTTAAGCGCATTTCCTTTTCGTATGCAAGAATTCTTTCTTCGGTAACAACATCCCCTTCTTTTGTACGCAAAACCTGACCAGGAAAAAGTTTTTCGCGAAGTGTATGCTCCAAATCAAGACGGTAATCAGGATTTCTTTCAATAAATGAAACAGCATTTTCCTTTCCCTGACCGATTTTTTCTTCACCGCGGGTATACCAAGAGCCTTTTTTATCAATAAGACCATGCTTTACTGCAGAATCAAGGATTGAAGCACTTGAAGAAACACCCTTTCCAAAGTAAATATCAAGTTCAACCTTACGGAATGGAGGAGCAACCTTATTCTTTACAATCTTTACACGTACACGGTTTCCTACAGCTTCTTCATCACCCTTTCCATCAATAGACTCAACACGGCGAATTTCAAGACGGACAGATGAATAGAACTTCAAGGCATTACCACCAGTTGTTGTCTCTGGGTTGCCAAACATAACACCAATCTTCATACGAATCTGGTTAATAAACACAACAATACACTTACTCTTGCCTACAATGGCAGTAAGTTTTCGCAATGCCTGGCTCATAAGACGAGCCTGCAGACCCATTACAGAGTCTCCCATTTCTCCTTCAATTTCCTTCTGAGGAGTAAGGGCAGCAACGCTATCCACAACAATAATATCTACAGCACCAGAGCGTACAAGGTTTTCACAAATTTCAAGAGCCTGTTCTCCAGTATCTGGCTGAGAAACCCACAGCTCATCAATATTTACGCCCAAATTCTTTGCATAAACAGGGTCAAGAGCATGTTCTGCATCAATAAAAGCTGCAATGCCGCCAAGTTTCTGAGCTTCTGCAATAGCATGAAGTGCAAGGGTTGTTTTACCTGAACTTTCAGGTCCGTACATTTCAATAATTCTTCCGCGTGGATATCCACCAATTCCCAATGCTTCATCAAGCAATATAGAACCAGAAGGTACAACATCTACACTAGTTATATCTGTTTTAGTTCCAAGTTTCATCAAGGAACCTGAACCAAACTGTTTTTCTATCTGTAAACGTGCAGCTTCAAGAGCCTTAAGTTTTTCTGACATTTCTACTGGGGCTTTTTCTTCTGTTGACTTAGCCACTTTGTCCTCCCAAAAAATAAAAAATTCTCTCTATATATGTATTACACAAGAAACATCATTTTTTGCATGATTTTTGATAAAAATGTATCAAAAATATAAAAATTAATGAAGAGCCTCTAAACTCAAAGAATCTTTTAAGGGTTGATACATAGATCTTTCTTTTATGACAAGTTTTCCATTTCTATAAGAAACAACTCCCAAAACCCGAATAGGCTTATCGGTATCCAAAGGTCTTGGAGGTTCTTCTTCAAATTCTACAGTAACAGAACCTATCAAATCCCTCTTATTAACATAGCCAACAAGAAGAGTAAAGGTCAAAAAGCCGTCTTCCATAACTTTAGGATTAGCAATGCGTCCATCCCAGGAAACATAACAGCCAGAATAAAGGACAGGATCTTTTTCAACCTGTTCATAAGAATAATTATCTTTTAAGTTATCAAAACCTACAATTTCTGGGAAAAGCGTAGACTTTAAGGTTTCCGCCTTTGCCTTTACAACAGAACTTGCATTACTTGATTTTATCCTGTTAATTTCAACAAGAGCAGCATTATCCCTGTGATCCACTGCATATTTACGGGCAGCTTCATAAGCCTTGTTAATTTCTTTATCTGAAAGATAAAAGGAAACCTGCATTGAATCGACAGACTTATCACTTGGATTTTGCAGTTCATTTTCTGTCAGCGAAAGATTTTTTATGTTCTGCTCATGCTGTGGCACAGGCTTTTCTTTTTGCTGTTGTCTTACAGGCAAAGAATGATGACCGCCAATAACAATGCCTGCAGAAATGCACACACCAAGCAGTAAACCTGTAAGAATTGCATTACGGATTAAATCAGGATTAGTACCAAGTGGCGGATAAAAATGTTCTATTCTTCCAGTCTGAATTAATTCAAGAAGCCTTGTCCTGACTTTTGAACGATCAGAATTATTACGCAGAAATTCAAGAGCTTCTGCTGCAATTTTATTACCAGGTGAAAGTTTTTCAATCTCCAAATAATAAGGAAGAGCATTTTCAACTTCACCACGATGCAAAAAAATTGCCGCCTGCCCAATATACAATTCTGCATCCTGAATCTTTATGGAACGGGCAAGACTGTAATAATAAGATGCATGATCAATATCACCTACATAAAGACAGCACATACCAAGCATGCGGTAAAATTCAAAAGAGCCTTTATAATCTTTTTCCGCTCCCTGCAACAACTGTATGGCAGTACCAAATTTTCTTCTGCGGATGAGATTGTGTGCATATTGAAGGATAGACCTATTCATTGTTGTTTTTCAATACTCCGAAGTCGTTCAAAAATAGCGTCCAGCTCTTCATTAAGACTGATAAGTTCTTCTGTTTCAATATCTTCTTCAGATTTTATTGACTCAATATAATCTATAAGATTTTGAATGTATTCAGGATCAAGCTGTTCTTCTGTAACAGCCTGTGCTGCAGGTGAAAGTTCAACTTCTTCAGGCTCTTTAATTTCAACTTCAGAGCCAGAAATATCCTCTTCAACTTCTTTAACTGGCAGACCATCAAACACGGTCTCCTGTTCCAAAGCAGAAAGAAAATCAAGTCCAGCAGGTTCTTTTCCTGCATAAACAGGAGCAACACCTTCTGCAATAGAAAGATAGAACGTCTTTACATCCACATCATTAGGATTAAGATATGCTGTCTTCCAGTTTATACCCACTCCCGAATTATTATATGAAGCTGGCATACTGAATCCTTTAGAATCCACAACCTCAGGAATCCAGTATTTTGTAAGCAATTTTAAAGATGTAACAGAAACTTCTTCCGGCTCAGAAATTCCATAACCGTCAAGCATAAACTGCATGGCAGTATTCTTATTTGCAGAGCGAATCCATTTATCGTCCTTCATTGAATGAAGCTGTTTCTGATAGTTTAATTTTTCATTTATAGCAGTAGAAAAATGTTTACCCGAAGCTTCCCCAAGAATAGTATCAAAAACTCCTTTTAAAGTAAAAGTCTGCGGAGTTTCTCCTATATTAACAGTGTACATTGTAACACGGACAATATTCTGCAAAGACTCAACGGCTTCATTTTTAGGAAAACTGAAATCAAGCACACAATAAGCCTTACCAGGAATTGTATAAGCCAGCTGAACACCGTTTTCTGTCTTGCGGGCTTCACTTGCCACCCCACCTGTAGAATTGAGGGTATACTGTTTTCTACCAACTTTTAAAACAAAGAAAGATTCTGAATTGGATTTATATGAAGAAAAAAGCGGAACTTCTTTACCTTTTGAATTTATAGTATACAGTGCAAAGGTGCCGTTATCACCGCGAAGCCGTATTCTTACATCACGATTTTCTGCAACCGCATGCTTGTCTACAGTATATTTCCAACCGGTATATTCATCATAACTGTCAAGAACGACTTCATTTTCTACAGCCTCTTCTTCCTGAGCATAAACACAAAATCCTGCAAAAATAAAAGCACAACAGGCAAGGCTTTTTAGAAATTTATTCATAAAACTCACCTTCCCCGTCTGCAGAAGAACAATATTTTTCATCCAGCAAACGCTGCAACTGAGCTGCACGAATTTTAAGATTTAAAAGTTCCGCACTGGTAATGCCCTTTCGTTTTTTTTCAGCTGTTGAAGGAGTTACGAAGACGGCATTTTCCGAAACGGCACTTTCAGAAACAGAACTTTCCTTTGTTGCAAGACTTGCCTTTGCAGGTGCAGCAGAAGCATTTTCCAACTCTGCAATGCGGGAATTAGCTTCATTAAGCTGTTTACGCAGCGAAACAATATCCTGCGACTCATATTCTTTTAGCTGACGCTCATAAGTTTCACGAGAATTAACATATTCTTCTCCAGTTTCTTTTAATAACATAAGAAGTTTCTGTTCTCGTTCCCGCTGAGTAATTGCATCAAGCTTAAACTTTGCATCAACCGCCTTTTTATCGTTCGGATACTCACTTACAATCTGCTCGTAAAGACCTCGTGCAGTATCAAAATTGTAATCATCATAAAAACATTCAGCTATCCAATACAAAGCAGAAGGATACATTCTGCTGTCAGGATTCTGATGGCAAAAATCGCTTAAAATAAGGACAGACTGATCATTCTGCCCAGTATAATGAAGGGCACGACCTTTCTGGTACTGAATATTATGAACAAGAGAACTGTTAGGATAAGAAGAAAGGAATGTATCGCAGTCTACAACAGCAGACTCATAATCTCCACTGTACATTTCACTCATTATAAGCATGAACAGAACTTCTGCAGAAGTGTTTTTATCTTCCGAAACTGCACGACGCAAGAATATGGTAGAACTTACCCAGTCTTTACTGCGGTAAGATTCCAAACCATTTACAAGTGCATTATCCGTTTTTTTAGCTTTAGGCTTTTCAGCAGAAAGAGTTTTATTTTCAGGAACAGACTCAACTTTTTCTTCTACTTTAGGTTCTTCTACAGAAGTCTCTTCTAACGAAGATGAAGATTCACTTTCAGGAGAAATTGGGATTCCCAATGAATACCATGGAAAACTTTGAGAAAAGGCCATAGCTCCTGCAAAAATAAGACAAACTTTTAGAATTGTTATTTTATTTTTTTTCACCACTTCAATTTTCCCTCAAAAAATGCTGAGCCAGAAACAACAATGTCTGTTCCTGCATCACGGACTAAAGGCAAGGTATCTGCATTAACACCGCCATCTACCGAAATAAGATATGAATATTTATTTTTTTTCTGTATAGCAGCAAGTTCCTTAACCTTATCAACAGTATAAGGAATAAGTTTTTGACCTCCCCAGCCAGGATTAACAGTCATGACAAGTACAAGGTCTATATATGGAAGAATATGTTCAAGAGTAGAAACTGGTGTTGAAGGGCATATTGCAATGCCAGCCTTTTTACCACGCTCATGAATCATCTGAATGCAGCGGTCTGCATGTGCTGTTGCTTCAACATGGAAAGTAACATAATCCGCTCCAGCATCCAAAAATGAAGCTATACTTAATTCAGGACGTTCAATCATAAGGTGAACATCAAAAGGAAGTTTTGAACATGAACGTAAAGATGCAATGACAGGTTGACCGTAAGAAACAGGAGGAACAAAATGACCGTCCATTACATCTATATGGACAAGAGAACCTCCATTATCTTCTATCTTTTTTAAAGCCGCACCCAAATTTGAAAAATCAGCTGAAAGCAGCGACGGCGAAAGCAATGCATTTTTCTTCATATTAATATAATAGATTAAAAATATCTGTATGTAAAGTATTTTTAGAGGTTCCCAAAACAGCCTGGCAATTTGCGTCGCAAATCTCTAGAGAATTGTGACACAAAACCTTAAGGAGTTGTGTCGCAAAACCTGTAATAATTGTGTCGCAAATCCTGTAATAATTGTGTCGCAAATCCTGTAATAATTGTGTCGCAAATCCTGTAATAATTGTGTCGCAAATCCTGTAGGATTTTTGACAAAAACCTTCTTGCAAAAAAAATTAAAGAAAAATCTATTTTTTTTCTAAAAACAAGTTGACACAAAATTCAGTTTGTAGTATAGTCGTTCATGTCGATTACATGGTGCCTGTAGTTCAGTGGTAGAATCCCAGATTGTGGATCTGGTTGTCGTGGGTTCGAAACCCACCAGGCACCCAG
>CACXDK010000075.1 GCA_902766345.1 uncultured Spirochaetaceae bacterium
GGTCCAAAAAGAACATCAAAATCATCACCGAAATTTGCATGAATTGCCTGAGCATAAAATTCACCAAGTTTTGAAAGCTGGCTTCCTGTAACATAACCACCCGCATTCATAAAAAACGGAGAATGTCTTCCGCTTTTGAGTGTAAAAGAGCCAAACTTAAGAACCTTACTCTCTACCATAAAGTCTATAAAATCTTTCTTGTACTGATCCATAGCTTTTAGTATATCTTATTTTTTGCCATTGTGCTACATTTATTTAAGCTATGCCTCAACCATTTTTATTCAGCGTAATCGACAAAGCAGTATATGATTATAAAATGATAGAAGACGGTGACAGAATTCTTGTTGGTGCTTCTGGCGGAAAGGATTCCACTGTCATGATTAACTATCTTGCAAACCGCATGAAGCGGCGTGATGAACATTTTACTTTTACAGCAATGCATGTTCAGACAGAAATTACTCCGCCACTCAATGAAGGGCTTGCTTCTTTATTCAAAGAATGGAACGTTACTCCGCAAACTCTCGATGTAAATGTTCTTGGCAGATTAAAACCTGGTCGCAGGATGAACTGCTGGTGGTGTTCATGCCAAAGACGAACGGAACTTTTATCTTACGCACTTGCAAACGGCTACAACAAAATTGCATTGGGACATCATCTTGATGATGTACTTGAAACCCTCATCATGAACATGATAAACAAAGGCGAACTTGCAACAATGGCTCCACGCATGCAGTACAAAAATTATCCGCTCACGGTTATTCGTCCTTTGTGTTACGCAGATGAAGAATCAATAATTGAATATGCACGGGAACAAAACTTTATAAGCACGACTTGCACCTGTACCTATCAGGATAATTCTGGACGCAAAGACGCAAGAAGACGACTTGAGATTCTTACAGACAGAGATGTCTTAAAAAAACGGCGCTTATTCTCCTCCCTTAAGAATATTTATCCTGAATATTTGCCGTAAATACAAGGCTTTCCGTTGACGGTAAAACAATTTAAAGATATACTGATTTCTACATATATATATGGAGGACATTAATGGCTAAGACCAAATATGTTTATTACTTTGGTGATGGCGACGCAGAAGGCGATGAAACAATGCGTCCATTACTCGGCGGAAAAGGCGCCAACCTTGCACAGATGGCAAAAAAACCTTTGAGTTTACCTGTTCCTTCAGGATTTACAATTTCTATCGATGTTTGTCAGGAATACTACAAGCTCGGTAAAAAATATCCTGCAGGTCTTGATGCTGAGGTAGCAAAATATCTCGCAAAGCTTGAAAAGTCTATGGGTAAAAAACTCGGCGATGAAAAGGATCCACTCCTTGTTTCAGTTCGCTCAGGTGCTGCAGAATCTATGCCTGGTATGATGGATACAATCCTCAACCTTGGTCTTAACGACAAATCAGTTCTTGGTCTTGCAAACAAGACAAATAATCCACGTTTCGCATGGGATGCATACCGCCGCTTTATTCAGATGTACGGTAACGTTGCAATGGGTGTTGATCACGACAAATTCGAAGAGATCATTGCAGAAGTAAAATCACACCGCGGAATTAAAGAAGACACAGAACTCACAGCTGAAGAACTTCAGGAAATCGTAACTAAGTACAAGGCAATGTACAAAAGAGAAAAGGGTGAAGATTTCCCACAGGATCCACAGAAGCAGATGTGGGGTGCTATCGGAGCAGTATTCGGTTCATGGATGAATCCACGTGCCATTACATACCGTAAGCTCAACAACATTGATGAAAGAGTAATCAAGGGAACAGCTGTAACTGTTATGGCTATGGTATTCGGTAACATGGGTGACACATCAGGAACTGGTGTTGCATTCAGCCGTGACCCTTCAACTGGTGAAAACCACTTTATGGCAGAGTACCTCATCAATGCACAGGGTGAGGACGTTGTTGCTGGTATCCGTACTCCAATGGATATTTCTGCCCTCGAACAGCAGCAGCCAAAAATCTTCGCAGAAATCACAAAGATCCGTAACCGCCTTGAAAAGCACTACCGCGACATGCAGGATATGGAGTTCACCGTTCAGGAAGGTAAACTCTACATGCTCCAGTGCCGCAACGGTAAGCGTACAGGTGCAGCTGCTGTTAAGATGGCAGTTGATATGGTTAACGAA
>CACXDK010000076.1 GCA_902766345.1 uncultured Spirochaetaceae bacterium
AGAAAACAATTGCACCTGCAAAGGAAGAATTGACTGCCTTTTAAAAGACACACAGGAAGCAGAATACATACTCATTGACTTTAAAAATTCAAAAGGTGCAATTCACAATGACATATTCTATGTAAGCGAAGATGTAGACATTCCTGATTTTCAAATGCCAATGTATCTTTTTCTCATGGAAAATGCTCCAAAAAACAGACAGAAAAAAGTTGAAAACTGCGCATTCTTTAACATAACAGATGAAAAGATTGTTCCAGTAACAGGCTTTAACAGTGACATAGATTTTGAGCCTACACAAAAAAGAGTGCAGGAATTAATTTCTGTTTACTGCGAAAGACTTAGAGCAAACGACTTTAGCACAGACTCCGAAAGGCAGGATTTTTACACGTGCTACAACTGCACTTACAAAAGTGTATGCCGAAGGACATTCAACATCAGCAGGGAACAGTAGCGAGGGGAACATGAGCAAGAAAACGCCAACACAGTCACAACAGAAAGCAATAGACATAGACATAAACGCAGTAGTAAGTGCAGGTGCAGGTTCAGGAAAGACAAGTGTTCTTTCGCAAAGATTCGTTCACCTTGTAACAGATAAAAAATACAAAGTTGAAGAAATACTTACCCTGACCTTTACAAAAAAAGCAACCGTAGAAATGTACGGAAGAATATACAAAGCATTAAAAGAAAAAGCACCTGAAAGCGTTGCAGATTTTTACAAGGCGAGCATAAAAACTCTTGACAGCTATTGTGCCTCAATTGCAAAACAAGGTTCTCGTTTTTACGGAATAAGCCCAGACTTTACGCAGGATGAAGATGCCATTCGAGAAAGGGCGGAAAATATGGCACTTCCTTTCATTTTACAGCACAGGGACAACCCTGCCATAAAAGCTCTTGTCAAGACAAAGGACTTTTCTAAAATTGCACAGGAACTGTTTGTAAATCCAATAATTGAAAACTCTACCGTAGCAGAGCCTATAGATTTTGAACTCTATAACGAAAGGCAGAAAAAAGAAATTATCTCAGCCTGGAACAAAGAAGCCCCGAAAGCATTTGACACACTTCACAGTCTGGATTCAGCACTGGAAAACTTTGAAGGAAATAAAAACTCCAAGTTCATAGCAAATCTTTCACAGGCACTTTCCGCAGAACGCCCGGAACTGCCAGTTCTTACAGATGAAATAATAGAAGATTCTGACAGTTCTGCCCTAGAAGAATTTATAAAAATATTACAACTTGTAGCAAGTCTTAAACTTACAACACCAAAAGGTTGTGATGAAATAAAAGAACTTATAAACTTCCTTAGAGAAAAAGTTTCAATACTCATCTCACTTGCAAACTTTGTATACGGCTACCGCATCATAAAAGAAATTACTCCGCTCCTAAAAGAATTTCAGGAGCAGATTCTTCATGTAAAACGAAGCAGTGGCATTCTTTCTTTTGCAGATGTTTCTTCACTTGCAAAATGCATATTGCGTGATCATCCAGAAATCCGCCAGCTTGAAAAGCAAAAATACAAAGCAATCATGATTGATGAATTCCAGGACAACAACATGATGCAAAGAGACTTGCTTTTCATGCTTGCAGAAAAACCTGAAAGAATGGAAAAAGGAATTCCTTCTGTGCAAGAACTTTGTCCAGACAAATTATTTTTTGTAGGCGACGAAAAGCAGAGTATCTATCGCTTTAGAGGTGCTGACGTTTCAGTATTCCGAGGACTTTCCAAAGACTTTCAGAAGGGAAATCTTGAACTTGAAGAAAACTTTCGCTCAGAAAAAAATCTTGTTCTTGCGTTTAACACGATATTCGGGGGCTTTTCATACCCAGACAATGCAGAACAAAACCAGCCTTCCGTATTCTTTAAGGACACTGACAATCAAAGCGACATTCCAGAATACGAAGCGGTTTACCATAAAGTGTCTACAAATAAAAAAGGGACCGACAGCACTTTAAGTGCCACCAGCCCCCTAATCCACATTGCCCTTTTCGACAAGAGCAAAAATGAAGATTACGACAGTCAGCAATGTGAAGAAGCCGAAGCTTTATGGGTTGCAAGAAAAATAAAACAGCTTTTAAAAACCTACAAAGCTTCTGACATTGCAATTCTTTTTAGAACATATAATTTACAGCCTTTATATGAACGCATACTCATGCAAGAAGGAATTCCATACAACTGCGAAGTTACTACGGGATTTTTTAATGATGGTCCAAGCAATGACATTTTTGCAATGCTTCGACTGTGTGCATACAAGACGGATTCACTTTCCTACTCGACAGTACTCCGCTCTCCGTTTGTAAATCTTTCAATAGAAGAAACAAATGCTGTAATGGCAAAGTTTTTTGAAGAAGAACAGTCAGAACCTTTTGCAACAGAAGTACACGATTTACTCCCCTCAGCATCTGCAACACGATATTACCATGCAAAAGAGATTTTTCAAAACCTTTGCGAAAAAGCAAAAACAGAAAGCCTTACAAAACTGGTAACATACTTGTGGTATGACGCAGGCTATCGCTATGAAACTGCATGGAACATGACAGTAACAATGTATGCAAGCATTTACGATAAAATCTTTGAGCTTGCCAGACAGTCAGAAGAACAGACAATGAGCCTTGCTTCTTTTGTAGACAGCGTTAGAACGTATCAAGATGAAAGCGAAAAACTCAACAACATGGACATTCCTCTTGAACAGGAAGACGGCATTCACATTCTTACCATACACAAAAGTAAAGGTCTTGAATTCCCAGTAGTATTTGTCTGCGGAACACACAAACAGCTTCCTAATGACTCAAACGCAAGTCCTGTTTACAGCTCTAAAGAATTCGGTCTTTCAATCAACACACCTCCATGTCCTTCTTTTGCAGACTCTAATGTAAACTATTTTTACAACAAAGCTCAAAATCTTAATAAGGCAATGGCTTATGCAGAACTAAAGCGTCTGACCTATGTTGCATTTACCAGACCAGAAAAAGAACTGTATGTTACAGGTGTGTATGACGGCACTTTCAAGGAATGTAACGCACCAAAAACAATTCTTCAAACCCTTTCAAATGTAATGGTATTTTATTCGGATGAAGAGTTTGCAAAAGAAAAGCCTTTCACTCTGGAAGAAATACCTGCTGTTGACACAGAACAGTCAAACGAAAGTGCCACTGCACATTTAAGGCTTAATACAAAAGAAGAAAAGGAAAAACTCATACATACTGCAAAAACCTTGTACGAAAATGCAAAGATTGTACATACAGATATTCCAGAGTCCATATACATTCTTCCTAGCAGTCTTGAAAAACGTCCTGACAGCATTGCAGTGCCAGACTCCCCTGCCCCATACAAAGAAATTGACGAAATAGTACTGTCTTCAAATGAAAAGTTTGGCTTTAACGACTTTGGAACAGTCGCACACTTTTACATGGAACAGTTTTTTAACAATACAAAAAACCCATTCCCTGCAAAATATCTTACAGCTCTTGAAAACAAAAAAGAAAAGATTGAAACGGTAGAAAGAATATGCTCACAAATGGCAAAGACCTTTATTAATTCAGAATTAGGAAAAGAAGCCATAAGCTCAACCTGGAAAAAGACGGAATATAATTTTAGAAGCAGGGAAAAAGACAAGATTGTAAAAGGAACAATGGACCTTGTATTCAAAAATCAGTCAGCAGACGGCTACACAATAGTTGACTACAAAACTGATTCTGTTATTACGCCAGAAACCTATACAGAACAGCTTAAATGCTATGCACAGGCAATAAGCAAAATGCTTAACTGCCCGTTGCAGAACATAAAATGCTATTTGTATTATCTAAGGCATGGAAAAGCCGTTTACTTAAATATAGATTAATCATTCTGTCATATTCATCAAGAAAATATTTGATATATATTAATTTTTATTGATATTTTTCTTGACAATAATAAAATTATGATGCATTATTAAATTAGAAAGCAAGAATTATTGCTCTTTACCAACACTTTTATCCAATGCTGCTTATAAGGATTTTGTGTTGTAATGTAAAAAAATAAAACTAACCTCCTTTATCGCGCCGGTTTGCATTTGTTTGCGGACCGGTTTTTTTTACGTAGCGAATTTTTATGGACAATATCAATAAAGAACGTTATAATAATCGAATTACGGAAGGAGAAATCATGGACGGAACAGAATCAACTTTAATAATAAATCCTCTTGAGGACATTGCAAAATTAAAGGCACTAGCATCAGAGCCAAGAATCCAGATGCTCGACATTTTAAGAAATCAAACAATGAACATAAATGAAATAGCAGATACATTGAAATTGCCACAGTCCACTGTTGCAACTCACATATCCATTCTTGAAAATGCAGGGCTCATTAATACAGAAGCTGTACGTGCCAAAAAGGGAAATCAAAAACTTTGCAGACCATCATTCAGAGAACTTCTAATTCAGTTTCCAGAAAAACAGAACACAGAAAGAAATTATATAGAAATAGAAATGCCTATCGGCATTTTTACTGATTGTAATGTAACAGCCCCTTGCGGCCTCTGTTCTACAGAACGCATCAT
>CACXDK010000077.1 GCA_902766345.1 uncultured Spirochaetaceae bacterium
AGTGGCGACCGCATTATAAAGATTGATGGCGTTGATACTTCTACAATTACAATGAATGAAGTTCTTGATATGCTGCGTGGAACTGTCGGTGAGCCTGTAACTGTAACAATTCGTCGCGGAAAGACCATGGAGTTTGACAGAACTCTTATTCGTGCGGTTATTGAAACTCCTTCTGTAAAGTATGGAATGATTCGTTCAACAGGATACATAAAGATTTCTGAATTTTCTACAAACACAGCTCCTGTTGTTCAGGAAGCTTTGGAGTCTTTTGAAGCTGAAAACTATGATTCCCTTATTATTGATTTACGTAACAATGGTGGCGGTCTTTTGAATGCAGCTGTTGGCGTTGTCGATAAATTTGTAGACAGCGGTACTATTGTTGCAACGAAGAGTCGCATTGCATACGAAAATCAGGTGTTTACTGCGTCTGCAAAGAATACTGTTGTTGCGGATAATATTCCTGTAATTGTTTTGATAAACCGTGCTTCTGCAAGTGCCAGCGAGATTGTTGCAGGTGCATTAAAAGATACTCACAGGGCATATCTTGTTGGCGAAAAATCCTACGGAAAAGGCAGTGTTCAAATTCCTACACCTCTTATTGCAAGTGACGGATTTAAAATTACTGTAGCAAAATATTATTCTCCTACAGATGTTAATATTGATAAGATTGGCATTCCTGCTGACCGTACTGTTAATTATCCTGATTTTACAGAAGAAGAGGAAAAGGCTTATTCTGCGCTCATGTCTGATGATAAAATTGCGGAATATGTTGAAAATCATCCTGGCATGACGGATGTTGATATTGGTACTTATGCAGTTAAGCTTCAAAAAGATTATAATCTTGATCTTAGGCTTATAAGAAAAGTTATCCGTAATGAAGTTGAGCGTACTAAAAAGCCTCGCCTTTATGATTTGGATTATGATTTACAGCTTAATGCTGCTCTTGATATGTTTGCTAATGAAGATGTTCTGGCACTGTCTAAGTCTGCAAAAACTCTTTTGGAAATTCAGGCAGAGTCCGATAGTAAAGCTGAAAAGAAATAAACCGATATGCGTCAGTTTGTTTCAGAAGTTATGCCCGATGCAAAGGGCTGCATAAAGGTTTCTGGTAAGAAGTTTCATTACTTGCACTCTGTGCTGCGTGTTGAAATTGGAGACATGATGTATGTCCGCTTGCCAGATGGCGTTTTACAGCAGATGACTTTGGCAAAGCTTGATGATAATGCTAAAATTGCAGTTCTTACACTAGCGGGTGAGAATTCTTCTGAAAAAATGCAGGAAAATGGAATTAAAGCTCTTCCAATAAAGCAAAAAGCTGCTGTAAGTCTATGGCTTTTTCAATTTATTGCAAAGCCTCCTAAAATGGAATTGATAATCAGACAGGCTGTGGAGTGTGGAGTGTCTGTGATTGTTCCAGTTGAAGGTGAGTTTTGTCAAAGTGGATGTATTGAAAGTGCCAGAAAGCGTTGTGTTGCTTCTGATACACGTTGGCAGCGTATCATAACAGAAGCTAGGGAACAGAGTGGTTCTCCTGTAGATACAAAAATTATGCCTTGTATGTCTGTTGAAGACGCCTGCCGATTGTGGCAAGAGCAGATTGTCTCAGACGGAAAGACTGGAACTTTTGCAGCTGTGTTGTATGAACAGTCTGCAAAAACAGAGCTTTTTCATGAGGCGGTTGGCAAGGCTTTAGAAAATGGGCTTGTGCCTAAAACTTCTGCTGTAATGGTTGGAGCTGAAGGTGGAATTTCGCCTTCTGAACTTGAACTTGTAAGTAAGAATGGTTTTACTCCTGTTCATTTTAAGACGAATATATTACGTTGTGAGACAGCTGCCCTTTATGGAATGGCTGTTCTACAGAATACAATAACGGAGTCTGATGTATGGCAATTAAAAAAATAAAAATTCTAGGCGTTCCTGTTGATGTATGTCCTCCACAGGATTTTGAAAAGACTATAATGGATCTTCTTGAAAAAGACGGTTCTAAACAGATTGTCTTTCTGTCTGTTTGGGATTTATTAAAGGCTCGCGGGAGAAACTCATACTCAGAATGTGTTCGTAATGCGGATTTAGTTATTCCTATTTCTAAAAGCATTATTTCAGGTGCTAAATTTTTAAAAAAGGAGGTTCCATACCGTTGGAATCCTTTTGAAACTGTTATAAATATTATGACGGTATTGGAAACTCATTATAAATCAATATATATGCTTGGCGGTCATAAAAAGACTCTTATGGCTGCTGAAAAAAATGTCCGCAATACGTTTAGTAATCTGCAGATTGTTGGTCGCTATGTGGGATATTATCCAAAATCTGTTGAGGCTGATGTAATTTCTGCGATTCATAAAGCTTCGCCATCTCTTGTTTTGATGAGTGATGGGGTAAGAGATAAAGACTGTTGGTTTTATAACCGCAGGGAAAACTTTGATCATAGTATATTTTTATATTTTAACGATGCTGTTGATATTTTCAGTGAAAGAAAGACACATGTAAACAAGGTTGTTTTTGAAAAAGGCAATGAGATTTGGGGGGAAATAATGCGAAATCCTTTAAAAATCTTCTTGATTTTTCCGTTTGTTTGGTATAAAGTGTGCCTCGTTTGGTATAGACTCTTTGTAAAGGAATAAAAATGCTTGAGTATACAAAGAGATGGAATGTAAAAAAATTATAATTTTAACTGATAGTGATGTTCTGCACTCATGGTGTGCGGAGGAATTGCATGGAATTTCTGACGTGACAGTTGTTTCGTTTAGAAATTTGACAGTTTCTATCAAGAGCCTTTTTGATGCTTTTGATGCCGTAGTAGTGGATTATTCACTGGAAAATTTGAATTGCATTAGTGATTTGTATGAGTTTTTTTGCAAATCAACGTTACAGTATAAGAAAAAGTTTATCATTCTGTATGATTCTTATTCTCATATTTTTTCAAATTTAAAATTGCAGTTTAGAAATGCAGAACTGTTTAATCTTATCTCTCCTGTTCATGCTTTAAGAAAGCTTTTTGAAAATGAAGTTTCTGTGGCTTTTTTCAGACCTGAAATGTCTGTTGTGACTCCAATGGAGGACTTGGAAGAAAAACTAAGAATTGTTGCTGGATATGATGAATGTGTTTTGCTTTTGGGTGAGAGTGGCAGTGGAAAGACTTGGGCTGCAAAAAAGATTCATCAGTATTCCCGTAGATGTAAAGAAAGGTTTTTCAATGTTAATGTTGCAGAATTTAATCCTAATCTAATAGAAGGAAATCTGTTTGGAATAAACTCTGGTGCATTCACAGGAGCTGTGTCTCAAAAAGGTTGTTTTGAAGAGGCCGATAAGGGCACTTTGCTGCTTGATGAAATTGGAGAACTGCCTATATCTTTACAATCTAAACTTTTAAGCGTAATTGAAAATAGAATGTATAAAAGGCTTGGTAGTACTAAAGAATGTTACTTTGATGAAAAGTTGATTTTTGCCACAAATAAAAACCTTGATGAATGTGTGAAAAATCATACTTTTAGAAGCGATTTATTTTACAGAATAAATTGTCTTACTCTGTACATTCCACCTCTTAGAAGCCATAAAGATGATATACCTTCTTTGGCAAAACAGTTTTCAAGTGAACATAAGAAATGTCTTTCCTCAACAGCAATTGAAAAACTTTGTAATTATTCTTGGCCTGGAAATATCCGAGAGCTGAAAAACGTTGTAAAAAGAGCGTGTTTCTTTTCTGGAAAAGAACTTCTTACTGCTGAGGATATTCTTTTTTCATATTATGGCTAGCAAGTCCTGCTGCTTTGTCGAATGTCTTTTCAAGATATTGTGCTTCACTTTCGCTAAGGTTTGC
>CACXDK010000078.1 GCA_902766345.1 uncultured Spirochaetaceae bacterium
ATTCATTTATAGAGAATGTTATTTATTCTTTTTTTCCTGCTCTTCAAGAGCATCAATGTAAGAAAGGTTAAGACGTCCCATCTTGTCAACTTCAAGAAGCTTTACAGGAATTACCTGACCTTCTTTAAGAACATCTGTTACCTTTTCAACACGGCTTCTTGAAAGTTTAGAAATGTGGCACAAGCCTTCCTTACCAGGAAGAATTTCTACGAATGCACCAAAGTCCATAATACGCTTTACAGTACCATTGTAAATTGTACCTGGCTCTGGATCTTCACAGATACCCTTTACAGCTGCCTTTGCTGCATCTGTAGCTTTACCTGTCTTACCATAGATTGTTACAGTACCATCATCATCTGTATTAATTGTAACACCGTACTGTGAGCACAATGCCTTTACATTCTTTCCGCCTGGGCCAATCAAAGCTCCTATCTTGTCAACAGGAATCTTGAGTGTCTCAATTTTTGGAGCAAATGCACTGATTGGCTGTGGCTTGTTAATGCACTTTTCCATGATGTCAAGAATATGGTTGCGTCCGCGGTTAGCCTGTTCAAGAGCCTTGCGCATGATGTCCATAGAAACACCGGCAATCTTAATATCCATCTGGAAACCAGTAATACCATCACGAGTACCAGCAACCTTAAAGTCCATGTCTCCAAGGTGGTCTTCTTCACCAAGAATATCAGAAAGAATTGCATATTTCTTGTACTGAGGACCATCTGTAATCAAGCCCATTGCAATACCAGCAACCATCTTTTTCATTGGTACACCAGCTGCAAGAAGTGAAAGACATCCACCACAAGTAGAAGCCTGAGATGAAGAACCGTTAGATTCCATAATTTCTGATACAACACGAATTGTATAAGGGAATTCTTCACGGCTAGGAATCATAGGAGCAAGAGAGCGGCGTGCAAGGTTTCCGTGACCAATCTCACGGCGACCTGTAGAAAGCTTACCTACTTCACCTACAGAATATGGAGGGAAGTTATAGTGAAGGATAAAGTTTTCACTTCTGTCACCTTCAATATCATCATAAACCTGTTCATCCATTGCTGTACCAAGAGTTGTTACAGCAAGAGACTGTGTTTCACCACGTGTAAACAAAGCACTTCCATGAGGACGTGGCAATACGTTGATTTCACAAGTAATAGGGCGAATATCTTCTGTTCCGCGTCCATCAATACGCAAACCTTTTTCAAGGATGCTTGAGCGGAGTAAACGATACTGAATATCATCAAACAAAGCATCAAAGAGCTTTTTCTGAGTTTCATCTTCAAGCTGCTCAGCATGATTTGCAGCAACTTTTGCCTTAACTTCTTTTACAGCCTTGCTGCGAGCCATTTTTCCCTTGAGGAAGCAGGCTTCCTGCATCAAAGGAGTTGCTTCTGCTTCAATAGCAGCTGCATTTTCAAGTTTAACATCAAATGGAGCAAGAGGAAGCTTTTCTTTTCCGCATTTTGCACGGAGTTCTTCCTGAAGCACACACATATCGCGAATAAAATCCTGAGCCTTAGCAAGAGCGCCAAGCATAACATCCTCAGAAACTTCATTAGCACCACCTTCAACCATTGTAAAGCCATCTTTAGTACCAGCTACAACAATTTCAAGCTCAGCCTTTTCAATCAACTCATAAGTTGGATTCAAAACATAATCGCCGTTAACATAAATAACACGTACTCCAGCAACAGGTCCGTTAAATGGAATATCACTGATTGTAACTGCTGCGGAAGCTGCAATAACAGCAAGGATATCAGGAGGGTTAACACCATCTACAGATACACAGGTTGGAACAATCTGCAATTCGCGTCCAAATTCTGGATAAAAAAGCGGACGCATAGGGCGGTCAATAAGACGGCTTACAAGGATTTCCTTATCCTTTGGACGACCTTCCCTCTTTACAAAGCCTCCAGGAATTTTTCCTGCTGCATAAAACTTTTCATTGTAATCGACAGTAACCGGAACAAAATCCAATCCTTCTTTTACTTCACTTGAAGCACAAACTGTTGCAATAACAGAAGTTCCACCAAACTGTGCATAAACACAACCGTTAGCCTGCTTTCCAATTTTTCCTGTTTCAAGAATCAGTTCTGTATCACCGATTTTTCTAGTTACTCTTTCTACCATTGTTTCCTTCTAAAATTTTCATTCATTCTTTTCAGCCAAAGCTGAGGATATTTCGTTTGAACAGCCGAAACACCCTTTATTAAACATAAAAGGCAGCCTTTATCAACATTTTGTGATTTTAGCTGCCCCTTACATACTAATCTATTTACGAAGTCCCAAGTCTTTTATCAACTGGCGGTAAGCTGTAAGATCCTTACGCTGATAATATTTCATAAGTCTTCGTCTCTGACCTACGTCCTTAAGAAGAGCACGTGAAGCAGTTGCATCCTTTGGGAACTGCTTACAGTGAGCTGTAAGCTCCTTAATACGTTCTGTGAGCAATGCAATCTGAACCTTTGCATTTCCTGTGTCCTTATCATTTGCACCAAACTTTGATACCAATGAAGAAGTCGTTTCTTTTGTAAGTGCCATAACTTACTCCTTATAAAAAATATATTTCACCATGATACAAAGCAGCATGCTCGACTTTCATGCAACAATGCATCATTAATGGTTAAAATTTATAGCCTGCACCCGCTCCGCAGTTTTAAGCGAAGGAAGTTGAAGCTTCACAGTCTTTTTTTCTACAGAACATACGGTATGAATTACATTCAAACCATCGCCACCGTCATCAAGGACAGCAACAACAGAATATGTTCCGTCAGAAGGAAGAATCTGCCCAGAAACCCGCTCTGCAACGAACCATTCAGGCTGAACTTCTTTCCATGCAAGATGCCTTGCATCATAAGAAAAAGGACGAAGAAGCATTTTCTGAACAGAAGCAAAATCTGCTTTTAC
>CACXDK010000079.1 GCA_902766345.1 uncultured Spirochaetaceae bacterium
GGCCGAACATCCATGCAACTTCGCGTCCGCCAACACCTTTATCTCCGGCTGGAACGTCTGTGTCTGCACCAATGTGGCGATAGAGTTCTGTCATGAATGACTGGCAGAATCTCATAACTTCTTTATCAGACTTTCCGTGTGGATCAAAGTCTGAACCACCCTTACCGCCACCCATTGGGAGTGTTGTAAGAGAATTCTTAAGAACCTGTTCAAAACCAAGGAACTTAAGAACAGAAAGGTTTACTTCCTTAGAGAAACGCAAACCTCCCTTATAAGGACCAATAGCACTGTTGTACTGAACACGGAAACCACGGTTTACATGATAGTTACCATTGTCATCCATCCAAGGTACCCTGAACTGAATTACACGCTCTGGTTCAACCAAGCGTTCAAGAACTGCATTTGGCTCAAGTTCTGGCATCTGATCAACAACAGGATCAAGAGTTGTAAGAACTTCTTCTACTGCCTGAAGGAATTCTGGTTCATGAGCATTCTTTGCCTTAACCTCTTCCCATACACGATTAACATAAGCGTTTTTCATAATATTGTATCCTCTAGTCACCTGCTGTTTTTTGTGCAGTGACTCTATAAATAGTAAAATATTTTATAAAATTTGTAAATTATTTTTCTGCATAATTATGCAAATTTTTGTATTTTTATTTAGAACGATTCCTTTCTAACTATTGCAGAATAGTAATTTCTACACGACGATTCTTTGCCCGCCCTTCTTGTGTAGAGTTATCATCTATAGGTACGGAACTGCCTTTTCCACTGCATATAAACTGTCCTTCAGGAATACCGCGGGCAGAAAGCTCCTTAGCAACAGCCTTTGCACGCTCTTCTGATAGCTTTAATTCTCCAGAAGGATTTCCAGTAGAAGCTGTATGACCTTCTATTAAATACATATTATCAGGGGTACAAGATTTAAGAGCTGTAGCAATCTTATCAAGACGGGATTTTTCTTCTGGCAAAAGCTCAGCACTATCCGCCTTAAACTTTAAGTTCATGCTTATGCGAACGCCCTTTTCTGTATCCTGCACTTTCATGGAGTCATCCAAAACAATATTATCTTTGCTGGCAATTTTTTTATTTACAGCAGAAATAATTTCACCCTTATTATAAGCAGGCGGATATTTTGTAAAAAGAGAGATTGTTCCTTTTAGCCTTATCTGATTACCGTCTTCATATAAAAAAGTTTCATCTACAGTATCTTTTACAACAAGTGCGTTACCAACTTTTTTACTTATAATGATAGTAGCATCATGTTTTCCCTGTGCAGATTTTAATAACGGGTCACCATTTGCATCAATATACGAAAGCCCATAGCGCGTAGCCCATTTTGCACTTAAAACATAAACTTCCTCGCCATTGTAAACATCCTCTCGCTCAAAAGTATACTGCACCATAATAGGAAGCTTTGTTACAATGCCAGTATCCAGAGGATCAACAGCACGAATGCCTTTTGCCTGCCAGCTGTCACCAACTTTTATCTTTCCAGAAGGATAAGACGGAAAACTCCTAAAACTCGGATATCCATTATCATTTATCATTAAAAGTTCGCCGTCTTTCGTAATCTTAAATGCAGAACTAATGGAGTCATGAATACCTTCAATGACAACACGTTTTTTATGCTTTGTATCTTGTACTACATAAAAATATCCATCGTAATAAGCCATCTCGGCAGAAGACAGCTCTTTGTTTTCTGCCACAAACGACTGCACTTCCCTGCTCAAAAGCCCTGTGTACTTGTTGTTGTCATATCTAAGCAAATCTGTTTTTTCAACAAGAATATAATTTCTGCCGCCATTATAAGAAAATGACACAGACTTATCCTGTGCATATAAAGCTATGCACAGAATATTCAGCATACCAACAAACAAATACAGACAGGACTTTTTGCAACAAATCATAACATCATCCAAGTAAAGAAGATTTTCTTAGCTGCACCGTCTTGCAGGCTTTTCCCTCCGTTTCAAACACAATAATGTCATTCTCGCCTGTTTTAAGCAAAGGTGCAGGAATGTATAACCGTTTCTGCGGACCAATTTCCCAGAACCGTCCGATATTAAAACCGTTTATAAATACACATCCTTTACCAAAACCATCCAGCTCAATAAAAGTATCAGCTTTTCTTTCTGCATTGAATGTAAACTTATAGAAAGAAGGCTCTCCATCTTTAAAAGACGTTTCTGCATTAAAGTCAACCTTTGCAACCTGTTCTGTAGTCAACGGCAAAGAATAAATCTCGTAACCAAAATGCCTGTGACCATTAATGGCAACGCCTTTAAGAATTCCCTTACGCTGATTATCAAGGTCAAAGCCAAAGTTTACGCGTCCGTAATTTTCTACAAGAAAGTCAAGCACAGCACCGTTTTTACGCATTTCTTCAGGAACAACAAATTTGTCAACAGAATGTTCTTCTGTATCAGTGAACAGAAGAGTTCCGTTACAGAACACTTGCACACGATCATGGAAATCCTGAATCTGAATTTCTTCCGCACATTCATTTGGAGAAAGACGAATGCGGTAAAGCACATATCCGCTGCCATAATTTAAATCTTCCATTGAAAGAGGATAAGGACTTCCCGTACATTTAGAAACATCCTTTAACACAGAAGAAAGATTTACTTTTGAAACACATTCAACTTCCCCATAATCTGCATATTCAATATTTGTAGACAAAGGAATTTCTTCTATCTTTTTGTATTTAGCAATAATTTCCTTAAATGCCTTGTATTTTGGAGTAATCTGACCGTCCTCTGTCAAAACTGCGTCATA
>CACXDK010000080.1 GCA_902766345.1 uncultured Spirochaetaceae bacterium
GCATGGATAAATTACATCCGCTGCCACGATGATATAGGCTGGACATTCAGCGATGAAGATGCTTCTCAGCTTGGCATAGACGGATACTTGCACAGGCAGTTCCTTAACAAATTCTTTACAGGACGTTTTGAAGGCACATTCGGAGCAGGAGAACCGTTCCAGCTTAACCCTTCCACAGGAGATTGCCGCATCTGTGGCACAATGGCAAGTCTTGCAGGACTTGAACAGGCAGAAAAGACAGGAAACTTTGACTGGCGTCTCATGGCAATTGCCCGCATAAAGATGATGTATGCGGCACAGTTTGCTCTGCCCGGCATTCCTCTTTTGTATGCCGGTGACGAAAAGGCAATATTAAACGACTATTCATATCGTGAGGATCCTACAAAACGTGATGATTCAAGATGGGTTCACAGAATCAAGACAGACTGGGAACACTCTGTAAAGTTTGCTTCTCAGAAGGAAATTGCAGATTATTTGAAAGACCTTATAAAGATTCGCAAAAGCGAGCCAATGCTTGGAGGAGAAAACATTGCATTTTATGACGTACAAGACAGTAGAGTGTTTGCATTCCGAAGAGATACAATTCATGTCGTAATAAATTTTTCAGACAGCCCAGCAAGATTCATGATAGATGCCTGGTCACAAAACAGCACAGACTTACTTTCAGGCAGAGTATTCGACAATCATACAGCACAAGAATTAGGACCGTATGAAGTTCGCTGGTTAAAAGAAAACATAAACTAGCGTAGGTGTAGAGAGGAATATATGAAATTTTCAACAGAGAGATTCGGACATACAGATACAGCCAGAAACGAAACTTTATTTACACTCGGCAACGGAAATTTAGGATTCCGTGGAGACACAGAAGAAAAAAACGGAACAATTCATAAGGGAACATATATTAATGGATTTTATGACAGCGAAAGCATATTGTACGGAGAAAATGCTTACGGCTATGCAAAAAATCATGAAACTATACTGAACTTGCCAGATCCTAAGCGCATTGAAATGACTGTAAACGGTCATAAGTTTGACATGACAGGCAATGAAGGTGATGTTAAATCTTTTAAATTAGAACTTGATGAAGACACAGGCATTCTCACAAGAAACACAGTTTGGAATGACAGACACGAAGGAACAATAGAACTTCTTAGTAAAAGACTTGTATCATTCACACATCCAGATTGTGCAGTCATAAATTATTGCGTAAAAAATACATCGCAAAAAACTGAACGAATAAAACTTTCTTCATACATAGACACAACAGTAGGAAACATTCTTGCAGAAGTTGATCCAAGAATTGGAGCAAAATTCCGCCACAAGCCTCTTATTATAGACAGTGCAAATTGCTGCGAAGATAACAAAAACATCGTGCAGAAGTTTTCTGCCCATACAGCATACAGCAAACTGTTTTTAAGCGGCATGGCAATAAACACACTTACTGTAAATGCTAAAAGAATAGAATGGTCTGTTTATGACGCAACAGAAAACGTACCAAAGTGTGTTGCAGAATTTGATTTACATGCAGGAGAGTCTTTTACACTCCTAAAATACATTGCATATTCCTGGAACAATTCTACAGAAGGACTTACTGAAAAAGCAGAAAAAGAATGTACAAACTTTGCTTCCAGAGGTTTTGAAAAAGCCTGTGAAGAACAGAAAACTTTCCTTACAGAATTCTGGAATGTTGCACGTATTAATATAGAAGAAACTTCTCCTACAGGAGAGGGAGCTTCCTCTACTGAGGAAGCTTTACAGTTCAACATGTTTCATTTGTTGCAGTCAGCAGGACGAAGTGGAAAAGTCAGTATTGCAGCAAAAGGATTAACATCCGAAGGATATGAAGGACATTTCTTCTGGGACACAGAAAGCTACGTATGCCCAGTATTTACCTACACAGCACCTACAGTAGCAAGAAAGCTTCTTGAATACAGAGCCTCCATTTTAGACAAGGCAAAAGAAAGAGCTAAAGAGATGAGCTTAAAGGGCGCACTCTATCCTTGGCGTACAATAAGCGGAGAAGAAACAAGCGCATACTTTCCTGCAGGAACTGCCCAATACCACATCAATGCAGACATTATGTTTGCATTGAACCGCTATTTAAATGCACATGAAAAAGACGAAGGCTTTGACAACAACATAGTTCAAGAAATGGCAGCAGAAACCGCGAGAATGTATGCATCACTTGGAAGTTTTACTCCAAGCAAGGGAGGTGCATTCTGCATAAACGACGTAACTGGTCCCGATGAATACACCGCCATTGTAAACAACAATGCATTTACAAACCTTATGGCTCGTGAAAATCTTGAAATATCTGTAGCACGTGCAGGGAATGCAGCTTCTGATGAAGAAAAAAAATCTTGGCAGAAAGCAGCAGACTGCATGTACATACCGTTTGACAAACAAAGTGCCATATACCCGCAGGACGACAGCTTTATGGATAAAGCCGACTGGGATTTTGCAAACACACCAAAAGAAAATTATCCGCTGCTGTTACACTACCACCCTCTCGTAATATACAGGCACAGAGTTCTTAAACAGCCTGACTTTGTACTTGCTCAGTTCCTGCTCAGCAGAAAGTTTACGCTTGCAGAAAAAATCCGCAACTTTAACTTTTACGAACGCTACACAACAGGTGACTCCTCTCTTTCCCACTGCATCATGAGCATTATGGCAGCAGAAACTGGGGACATAAAAAAAGCCCTGGACTACTTTAACAAGACTGTCCGCATGGATATTGATGACGTAAACGGCAACAGTAAAGACGGCATTCATACCGCATGCATGGCAGGAAGCTGGATGGGCATTGTCTACGGCTTTGCAGGATTCCGCGATTACGGAGGAAAATATTCATTCAATCCGAAACTGCCACGGGGGTGGAATAAAGTAAGCTTTTCTCTTGCCATAAAGGGATGCATTGTAGATGTCGTCCTTACAAAAGACAGTGCCACATACTCACTAAGAAAAGGTTCCGGCTTGGAGCTGACTCACAGAAACAGCACTTTCACGATTGCTTCCGGCGAAAGCAGAACATTCAGCCTGAAAAAGAAACTTGGAGCAGTATTGTTTGACCTTGACGGAGTAATAACCGACACAGCCCCATTGCACTACCAGGCATGGAAAGAAATGGCAGATGCAGAAGGCTTACAGTTTGACAGGGAGATGAACAAAAAGCTTTTAGGCATTTCAAGAGAAGAGTCTCTTGAAGCAATTCTTTCAGAAAACAAAGTTGACTGGACTTCAGAAAAAAAAGCAGAATGCTGCACACAGAAAAATGAAAGATACAAGGAGCTTCTCAAAGGACTTACAGGGAAAGACATTCTGCCAGGCATTTTGAACCTGCTCAAAGAACTTAAAGCACACAATATTCCTGCAACGCTGGCTTCCAGCAGCAAGAACGCTCCTGCAGTTCTTGCATATCTTGGCATAAGCGAATACTTCACCGCAATAGCAGATGCCGCACATGTGCAGAAAGCAAAGCCAGAAGCAGACATATTCCTTGAAGCTGCAGAAAAGTCTGGAGCATGGTATAATGATTGTGTTGGAATTGAAGATGCCGAAGCAGGTATCAAGGCAATAAAGAAAGGCGGTCTTACAGCTGTAGGCATAAGCCCAGACAGAAGCCTGACAAACGCAGACATGCAGGTAAGTTCAACAGCAGAATTAACGTATGAAAGCTTAAAAGCCTTAATGGAGGACTAGATGAAAAAATATGATGTTGTCGCACTGGGCGAAGTCCTTATCGATTTTACATACACAGGAACAAATGCAGACGGAAAAAAAGTCTATGAGGAAAACCCAGGTGGAGCACCTGCAAACTGTGTGTGTGCGGCAGTAAAGCTTGGAGCTAAAGGTGCATTCATCGGAATGACAGGGCACGACTCTTTTGGGGAAGATATCCGCACGGTGCTCTCAGATTTGCATGTTGACACAAGCGGCATGCGTTACAGCGACAGCCAGCACACAACACTTGCATTCGTAAGTCTTGCTCCAAACGGAGAGCGGACATTCAGCTTTTGCCGCAATCCAGGAGCAGACACACAGATTAGTCCAGAAGATTTAGACAAAAGCATGCTTGAAAACGCAAGGATTCTGCACATAGGATCTCTTTCCCTCACAGATGAACCTGCAAAAAGTACAACGCTTGCAGCAATTGAAGCGGTAAAGAAAGGAGGAGGACTCATTTCCTACGACCCAAACTATCGCGCAAATTTGTGGCACGGAAGGTCAGATGCAATTTCGCTGATGAAAAGCATATTTCCAATGGCAGACAGCGTAAAGGTTTCGGATGAAGAGCTGGAACTTCTGTTTGGCAAGGGCATTTCTTACGAAGAAGGCGCAAAACAAATTCTTTCGCAGGGTGTTTCTTTAGTACTGATTACGCTAGGCTCAAAAGGCGTATACTATGCAACAAAGCAGGGATTCTGCGGAGAGCTTGGTGTACCAAAAGTAAAAGTTGCCGACACAACAGGTGCAGGAGACAGCTTTAACGGAGGCCTTCTTTACCGCCTTACACGCAGGGAAAATCCGCTAAGCTTTACAAAAGAAGAGATAGAAAAAGACATCTCGTTTGCAAATGCCGTAGCCTCTCTGTGCGTAACAAAGCGCGGTGCAATTCCTGCACTGCCAACGCTTGAAGAAACACAAGCATTTATGACGGAACACAAGATGTAATCCATA
>CACXDK010000081.1 GCA_902766345.1 uncultured Spirochaetaceae bacterium
ATAGAAGGCAAAGGATTTTCCTGACCTTCAACAGTGTTCTGCTGCAATGCTGTGTAACACTCAGACCAGTTCATGTTTGTAGCATTTGCATTCCATGAAGCATAGCTCTGCATAAGAAGGTTAGAACCAGCAACACGGATTTTCAAGCCCTTCATATCTTCTACAGACTTTACTTCGCGCTTAGAGTTTGTAAGCTGACGGAATCCGTTTTCTGCAATGCCAAAACAGTGCAAGCCCATTCCAGCAAGAATGTCCTTCAACATTTCACCGGCCTTACCATCAAATTTTTCGTCAACATCATCATAGCCAGAATAGATATATGGCAAAGAAACAACGTTAAAGCGATCATCAAATGACGAATAAATAAGATTTGAGTGCATTGAAATCTGTGTAGGATTGCCTTCAATAAGAGATGCAATTCCATCTGCCTGGCTTCCATTTGTAAGCTGGTCAGAAAATCCATCTACAACAACTTTAACCTTACCGTTTGTAGATTCATTCATGAGTGCCGCAAAATAACGTCCGGCTTTTGCCCATGTACAAGTTTCTCCAGGAGAACATGCAAAATGCCACGTAGCCTTTTCCCATTCACATGTGCTTGGATATGCGTCAACGCTTGCGTCATACATTTCATTGTCATACATTGCAATTTCGCTTTGAAGCATATCTTCAGCAATTGCACTGCCGGCAGAAGACCTTCTTGGGAAATATGTATAGACAACAAGAACTGCAAGACATGCAAGAACCATTGGAACAACAGCTCTTGAAGTTTCCTGCAAAGTAACTTTCAAACCGTTCTTCAGCTTTACTCCAATTGCAACAAAAAGGTTTACACCGACAGGAGGGGTTACCTGACCGATTGCAAGGTTTACCGTTGTAAGTACACCGAACACAATCGGACTGTAGCCAAGTTTAAGGCATACAGGGTACATTACCGGGATAAAGATATACATTGCAGAGTTTGCATCAATAAAGCATCCTGCAATAAGAAGAATTACATTTACTACAAGAAGGAATATCAATTTGTTTGCAGAAACAGCGGCAAGAAGATTTTCTGCGGCATTTGAAATTCCATACAAAGTACATACATAAGAAAACAAGGTTGCACTTGCAATGATGAACATAATTCCACCAGTAGTCTTTGCAGAATCAATCAAAATTTCTACAAGCTGTTTTACTTTAATTTCCTTGTAAACAAACACACCAACAATAAGACCGTAAACAGCAGCAACAGCAGCAGCTTCTGTAGGAGTAAAGATGCCTCCGTAAATTCCACCAAGAATGATTACAGGCATTAAAAGTCCCCACAGTGCATCAAGGAAACTAGAAAAACGTTCTTTACCACTAGCCTTCTGCATTGTAGGCTTAATGTCCTTTCTGCGAACTTCAAACAGAACAACAAGAATGAGAGCCACACCAACAAGAATGCCTGGAATAATACCAGCCATAAAAAGCTTACCAACATTATCACCAGTAATAGAAGCGTATACAACATAGGCAATGCTAGGAGGAATGATGATTGCAGTAGAACTTGCAGTTGCCATGAGTGCAGTTGCAAAGGCTGGGGTAAAGCCAGCTTCGATCATTGCAGGAATCAGAATTGCACCAAGAGCTGCAACGGTAGCAGGACCAGAACCAGAGATTGCACCAAAGAAACAGGCTGTAATGACACTTACAATTGCAATGCCACCTCTTTTATGACCTACAAGGCTGTTTACAAATTTAATGAGACGTGTAGAAATTCCAGCCTTTGCCATAATGTTTCCGGCAATAATAAAGAACGGAATGGCAAGAAGAAGAGTTTTGCTTATGCCAGAATAGGTATTTGTTGCAATGACTGCAAGATTCTGTCCTGAAAAAAGAATTGCAGCGGCAGAAGAAGCGCCAAGACATATTGCAATAGGAACATCAATAATCAGAAGCACAAAAAATACTAAAAACAATATTACAGAAACCATCTTATTTATGCTCCTCTACGAATTTCATTGTATTTTCAATTAAATGAAGAATAAGGCAAAGTCCAGCAACTGGAACAAAAAGGCGGAATATCCACATTGGCCAGTGAAGAACAAATGTATGCTGATTGCGGCTAAAGTCAATTGCCGTTCTCAAAAAGCCCTGATATGTAAGGACAGCACAGTATGCAATGCTGATAATGTTTGCTACAAGTTTCTGAACCAAGCGGGACTTTCCTTTAAGCTGGTCAGAAAACAGGCTTAATCCAACAAGACCTCCGTCCTCACGGCTGCACAAAGCGGCACCAATAAGTGACACAAGGACAAAAACTGCAACAACAAGTTCATCTGCAAATGCAAATGAATGATTAAAAACAAAACGTCCTATAACGTTTACAAAGATGAGGATTAAAATAGCA
>CACXDK010000082.1 GCA_902766345.1 uncultured Spirochaetaceae bacterium
GTCTTTTTAGCAGCCACGCGAACAAATGGAGCTGTTACTTTTGTGTGGTCAAGATTAAAACTGTCTACATTATATTTTTTTTCAGCCATATCAAACTCCTTGAAACTTCTATAATATTGAATCTACCGTATTTTTCACATTAAAACAATGGCAGCATGCTTTTTACCAAAGCTGCACTCAAGCCTGCAGCTACTTCTTCATTAAAGTTATAGGTATTTTCACCGTTATCATCTGCCATGTCACTCATGCAGCGAATAATTACAAATGGAACCTTGTTAATATAACAAGCCTGTGCAATTGCAGCACCTTCCATTTCAACACAAGCAGGATTACATACAGAACGAATTGTTTCTTTCTGTTCTTTAGAAGATATAAACTGGTCTCCACTTGCAATGCGTCCTGCAATAAGAGAATGACCATCAGCTTCTTTGAGTGTTCCAAATGCAGAACGGGCAGCTTTTATCATAGTTTCATCTGCCTTAAAGTCAGAACAATCCATTTGAGGAATAACAGTCGGCTTATAACCAAAACCTGTCGTATCAAAATCATGATACAAGGCATCTTCCGACACAACAAAGTCAAGAACTTTCAGCCCAGAAGCCATTGCACCAGCTATGCCTGTATTTATGATGTGTGTTACACCGAATTTCAGCACAAGCAGCTGTGTACACAGAGCAGCATTAACCTTTCCAATGCCAGATTTCACAATAACAACAGCAGTGTTGTTCAAAGTACCTTCAACAAATACAAGACCACCTGCACAACTTTCCTTTGCACCAGAAAGTTCTTCACGGAGCATTTTCACTTCAATGTCCATTGCCCCAATAATTCCGACCTTTTTGCCAGTTTCTGACATAAAATTACACTCCTTGCGAAAAACCGCAATATTTTCATACAAAATGTATTGACTAGTTTTGTATTCTTAGCTATAGTATATCCAGTAGCAGAGAACATTTTTTCAATGTTTACATTTCTTTTACGGGTCGCTGGTCTCCTCCTTACAGCGACCCGTCATTTTTTTAAACTTTTGCACCAGATTTAGCTACAGCCCGAGCAAGAGCTTTTACAAACTGCTGCTTTTCTTCATCCTCGCTTTCACGGTACATAATGGCAATATTACCAATAATACGTACAAGGGTTGCATCACAGTCTTGTGCAAGCTGTAGAGAAAGAGATTGCTTTTCGTCTTTAAACTCGTTGAATTTTACTTTTATAAGTTCATGCTGTTTAAGCTGCTCTTTTGTCATATCAACCAAAGATTCTGTCACTCCGTTCTGACCGACAATGACAACTGGTTCTAGAGAATGAGCAGCTTTTTCCAATACCTTACGCTGTTTGCTTGTTAATTCCATCATAGTTCAAGATTTTAACAAGAAACATGAATGTTTACAACAAGCATAAGAGCGTAGCTTTTAGCGGCGGTTACGGCGATTGCTAAGAATAATAAGGCGGATTAAGTTTCCTACAGCTGTAAGTGCAGATGCAACATAAGTCATGGCTGCAGCCCACAGCACTTTTCTTGCACCAGAAAGTTCCTCGCTGTCGAGTGTAGATGTCTGCTTTAGGATTTTTAATGCACGATGTGAAGCATCAAATTCCACAGGCAATGTTATTATATAGAAAGCAACTGCTATAGCAAAAAGAATGATGCCCACTTGTGTAACCAACTGCCACAGTCCAGCAGCAGATTGCGAAGAAGCTCCAAACATTAATCCCAGAATTGCCATAGCTGGACCAAACCGTGAACCAATATTTGCAGCAGGAACAAGAGTACTGCGAAGAACAAGTGGAGCATAACCAACCTGATGCTGAATGGCATGCCCTGTTTCATGTGCAGCAACGCCAATTGCAGCAATTGAAGTGCTGGAATAGGTGCTGTCGCTCAGGCTTAGTATTTTAGTAGAAGGATTGTAATTGTCAGTAAGAGAACCCCTTATATGCTGAACCTGAACATCGGTAATGCCGTTGGCACGCAAAAGAAGAGCTGCAGCATCTGCACCGGTAACACCACGTCTGCTTAAAACTTTATTGTATGCAGCAAAGCGGTTCTTGACCATGTACTGGGCAATAAGGCTTAAAATTACAGCAGGAAGTACAAAAATAAGATAAGTTGAGTCTATGTACATAAAAATCTCCTTAATAAAAAAATGCACTGATTTTGTGACA
>CACXDK010000083.1 GCA_902766345.1 uncultured Spirochaetaceae bacterium
ATAATAGAAATAATAAAACATAAGAAATAAACAGATCTAATTATTGTAATGCCTGATATTGTTAATAAAATTTTTCTAGTTTTATTCATTTATAACCTCTTTGGGTATTTTTTTATATCTTGAAAAAAATCTCAATATTTGGATTTATGTTTTTTATATGTTCAAATAATTTCTTAACCTTTTTTCTGGTCAATAGTACAGGCATATAAAATATTTCATAATCGGTTATTATACTGCATACCTCAGGAACTCCAGCGTAACCAATTTCTTTTATATCCATAATATCGATTATTTTTTCAAATAAAAATAATTTCATTATAATACACCGATTATCATATTTTATTATAGAAGTTGAAGCTACTAACAATATAAGACTTAGTACGAAACAGCCTATCATTATTTTGAACTTTTCGCTCTCTACATACAAATAGGAAACTATAACCATTCCTAACATAAAAATTGCCATAGTCACAAAAAAAAGTTGTAAAATACGAGATTTAATTATTGTCATTTAGATTTCCATAATATCTGTAAGTTTTTCAATTATAAGAACCTTTTAAACAATTCGGAACTAACACACAAACCTCTCTTTATCAGAATTAAGGTACCTCAAAATATACTTCTCAAGTTTCATTGAAGAACAGAAGCGAGCAATGACATAGCAGTAAAAACAGAAAGGATGACCAGAATTTGTAATCTTTCTGCTTTTTTATAGAATTTATATTCTTCAAGAAACCAGCTAAACCATTCATCTCCTGATTGTTCCATTCTTTTCTTCAAATGCTTACATAAATTTCTTTTATGATACGAGGTTATTAAATACACCTTTTCATTTTTTGTTTCTCCCAAAAAACGAAGAGTTTCATCATCAGATAAAAGCTTTAGATGCGAAATAAATTTTTCTCTGCTATTATTATATCTAAAAAAATATCCTCGTATTTTCTCAATAAGAAAATACACTAATACGAATAAACCAAATATAATCAATATTTTTACGCCGATAATCATAAATCTCTGTTTGTTATTTATTTAGTTCTAAACATACTGCATATAATAGAATTATCTTTATGATATACAGATGGATGTTCTTGAATTATTTCAGAATCTGTCTTTTTATAAAAATATTCACTCATAACATATTTGTATGGTAAAACATCAAGATTACAAGCTTTATCATATATAATTTCATAATTATCAAGAACATCAAATACAGTATTCAATTTTAGTCCAGTTAATGTCTTCAAGTAATTTATATAAAGAACCTCAGAAAAGCCCCCTTCTCCATAACTTACAAATTCCATATCATTGATTTTTTCAATCCCACTATATTTTAACTTATCAAAAAACTTCAAAGTTACTGTTACCCATGTAAGCCTTATTACATCATCATTTTTTAATGTAATATCTATTTTAAAATCAAATAGAGAATCATCATCGCAATAATCTGCATTAACACTCTTTACTAATCTATGTTTTAACAACTTCTTTTCCACCTGATGCGGATTGAAATAAAGAGGGTAAAATAGAAATATAAAAACTATATGTATAATAATAATCAAAGTAAGCGCAATTTTAATCGGTTTCATCATTTTTCTCATTACTTATATACCGTTTTTATTCACAGTATTATAAGCCTTATCTATGTTGTCAAGTAGTTTAAAAAAAAGTCACTGTAAGTACACACATTTGCGGATTGACAAGAACATACACCTGCGGTAGTGCATCGCACAAACTTGCGGATTAGCAAGAACACTCACTTGCGGTAGTGCATAACACAGACTTGCGGTATAGCTAGAACACTCATTTGCGGTAGTACATCGCACACATTTGCGGTATGGCACTGCACAACACAAAAATTTCTTCAAAAATCAAGTTTAAACTACAAAATGGGAGCTGAAAAATAATTATACTACACCTTGTAATCTTTGACGTCAGGATTAACAAGGAGCATTTATGGAAAAAACAGAGGAACTGCTGTCTGTAATGAACGGGCAGTTGCATGAATTATTAGGCGAACACAAAGAATTCAAACGCGAAACGATGGATCGCCTTAATAATATTGAACAAGATTTGAAAAACCTTCCTGCCGCAAGAAGAGCATCAGTGTGTTCATTCATTTCTATTACATCAAGCATTCTGGCACTCGCTGGAATGTTCGGTCTTAAAATCGGGGGGTCTATATGACATTAAAGATTATTGCAGAAAACCTCAAAGAAGAAAATTTTTCAGCACCGTACATTTACCAACAGCTGTTAAAAGAATTTAATGGAACTCCATACAAATGGGGTGGCAACAGTCTTAACGGCAGTGATTGCAGTGGAAGCGTATGCACGGCATTAAGTTATGCCACGCAAAAATTTCTTCGTGTTACGGCAGATGAACTTTACCGCAATGTATTTACAAAGCCCTGCAAGGAGAGTGCTTTATATACTACAGAATACAATGCAAAGGCTGTCTTCTTTTTAGACGGCACAGGAAAAGCGGTTCATGTTGCAGGTTACTGTGGAAATGGATTTTTCATGAACGTTTCAAGCTTAGAAAGCTGTAAGCGTGGCACATTCCGTACTTTAGAAGAACTAAAACTGATGTACCCGCACCTAAAGATTGAACTTCGCACACTCAGGGAGGATTACTAATATGGATATATACAAGGCATCATTTAAGGAACTTGCCATTCATCTGGCAAAAAGAGCATTTGTTCTAGCAGCAAAACTGCTTGGATTTAAAGCATTCTGCCTGTTTTTTACAACCGTACTTTTACAGCAGGGAATTGTAGATAAAGATGCATGGCTTACTGTAATAATCACGGTGCTTTGCAGTGCAAGCGGCATTCACATTGCAGATCGTTTCATGATAGGAGGAAAAAATGATTACACTAAAAAGAATTCTGGTTATCCATCTGGCACTGGCGGTGCTTCTTACAATGGACGCTCAGGCGTTTCAAACAAAGCAAAAGAAGAAGCCCGAAGAAAAATTGGAGAACTGTGCGAGCGAGCTGCCAGTCAACTGGAAAGAGCTAGAAGCGGAGTTTGACGCCATAATGGAAACGGCGGTAGATACAGCTGTAGAACAGGCGGTAAATGATGTACTGCAAAAAACAGCTGAGGAATACAAAAAGAAAATGCAGAAAGAGCGTGAAAAAAAGCGGTTCTGGAGGCATTTTGCAATTACCCAGACGGCTGTAATTGCTGCTGGTTGCCTTACGGGCATAACGGTGTACCGCATCCTGCAATAAGATAAGGAACTTAGTTGAGCATTTCCCCAATATATGGCATTATATTGGGGCATTTTTATGTGCATTTAGAGAAAAGGAGCTTATATGAAAAAAATTTGTGCATGCGCTTTTGCTGCACTCCTTGTGCTGACGGGATGTAAGGAAAAGAACAATTCCCAGACTGCACAGCAGACAGAAACGCAGGAATCTTTACCAGCAGCAGCCCCACAGGTTGCCATGATAAAGTCTGTAATGCTTACAGGCGGTTACTGGCGTTTGGTTACAGAGGGAGCTGACGAAGGCAAAATGAAGTGGGTGGAATACGCAGTGCCAGGAACTCAGGTTCAGGCTTACGGTAATCCAGATCCATCTAATTCAGACGATTTAGTAGAAATAAAGCGTCAGGTACCTCGCAGTACAGACGGTGCAAAGCGCGATTTCATCCATATTACTTTTGAGGGACATGACTATTGGGCACAGGATTATTCTATTGTAATAGATGCTGTACCTGGTGTTGTTATGGACGGGACTGCTTACATATTTACACAGCCAAGTCCTGACGCCATGGGCGATAAAAAAATGGATATAGGAACTGTTGTTGGTGTGCTGAACAGCGGTACAAAGAAATCGGATTCATTCCCTTACGCAGCAAATTATGTAAAGGTAAATGCATACATAAACTCACGTTCTGTTGAAGGTGCTTATCTTTCAAAAGATGCCGTAAGTACATCTGCCCGCGATTTGCTTACAATGCAGATTTATGAAAAATTGAATGCAAAAGATTCTAACGGGGACTTCACATTAACAGATAAAGTTGCAAGAAAAGATTTGTTTGATACTGTATTTTCTTTTGACCTGCCACAAGAGGTAAACGACATGTTCCTTACTCTGTATGCGGTAGAAAATTCAGACGAGGGAGTAGAATGAACATGAAAAGATTTATAGTATTTTTGGCACTGATTTCGCTCATAATGACATCTGTATTTGCGGCAAGTGTTCCTGGCGTATTTTTGCAGGACGGAGGCTGGTTGTGGAGCGAGCAGAAAGACGGCATCATGACTGCTACAACAAAAATAAATGCAGGAACTGCTATTGATGTAGAGGTTACTGACGAAAAAGATGCAAACGGTACTCCAATTGCAAAGATAAAAGAATCTGCCTATGACGGTTCAAAGGGTAAGACTTTGACTTTTGCAGAAGTAAAGTACGATGGCAAAACATATTGGGTCATTTCAAACCGCATTGCGTTGCAGAAAAAGCCTGCCGTTATTGTAGAAGACTGTGCCATGTACAACACCAAGAGCCTAGCGGATGTAATTAATGCCCATCTGGATATTGGTTCTGTCGTGGCTACAGGAACTGCAACTATTGTTCCTGGCAACATTGACATAGTTGAAGTAAGCTATTATTCAGAACGCTTGTATGCGGTACGCACTGTGTTTGTAAAGGCTAGCAAAGTAAGTACTGCACTGGATGATATTACTGCATTCAAAATTCTTGATAATGCATCAAAAACTACAGACATGGACAAAAAGAAAGCTTTGCTTGATTCTACCGATGCATTAAACCTGTCTGCAAAAGTTTATGAAGCTGTACAAAAAGCACGTGATGAAATGAACGCTCCAGAAGA
>CACXDK010000084.1 GCA_902766345.1 uncultured Spirochaetaceae bacterium
CCTTGGAACAGTGAACATGTAAAGTCTTTGTGGAAGGCAATGTGCCCTCGTGTAATTACTTTCTATATGGATCAGATTTCTGAACATCAGAGAGACCTTACAAACTCTGCAAGTCAGCGTTTTATTGCAGATTATGTTTCTGGCTTTACAATGGCTGTTGCCCGCATGAATTCTGTTGTAAAGGGATTGCAGGCTGATAAAGATGGAATGGCTCGTAATCTTGAAAATGCTGGAGGAAAAGTAAAAGGCGGAGTTCTTGCAGAACCTGCTTACATCCTTCTTGGCGAAGCTGGATATAACGATGGTCATGAGGTTATCCGTAAGATTACTTTGGAAGCTGAGACTAGCGGAAAAACTTTCTTTGAAGTTCTTAAAACTCATGAAAAAGAATATAAGGACATTACAGCTCAGCTTGAAAAGCTTGGGGTTGAAAATCCTGCAAACTTCTTTGAACATCCTTCAAATTACTGTGGTCTTGCAGCTGTTAAGTCTAAGAGACTTGCCCAGAAGTATAAGGAATTGATGAAATAAAATGAATAAGATCGGCTTTATTGGAATGGGAAACATGGCACTGGCTATTGCTGGTGGTTTTATTAGCTCTGGTAAAGTAAAGGGCAGTGATATTTATGCTTATGCACCTAATCAGGAAAAGCTTCGTAAGAATGCTGAAAAATTAGGTTTTACAGCAGAAGAATCTTTGGTTCAGCTTTGTAAAAAATGCGATACTGTTATTGTTGCTTGTAAACCTTACCAGATAAAAGACGTTCTTTCTGAATGTGGCTCAGAATTAAAGGGCAAGGCTCTGGTTTCTGTTGCTGCAGGATGGGTTCATTCTACATTCCATGACATATTGGGAGACGAGGTTCGCATTCAGTGCATAATGCCTAATACTCCAGCTCTTGTTGGTGAAGGGGTTATGCTTTTTGAAAAAGAGACTTCTCTTACATCCGATGAGCTGGTACAGATTAAGGAACTTTTTTCTGCACTTGGTATTGTGGAAGAACTTCCAACTAATCTTATGGGAATTGGCGGTGCTGTAAGTGGATGTGGTCCTGCCTTTATGGATCTTATAATGGAAGCGTATGCTGATGCTGCCGTAAAATATGGAATTTCGCGTCCTACTGCGTATAAGCTTGTTGCTCAGACAATGCTTGGTAGTGCAAAGCTTCAACAGGTAACAGGAAGTCATCCTGGAGTGCTTAAGGATGCGGTATGTTCCCCTAACGGTACAACAATCCGTGGCGTTGATTCTCTTGAAAAGAATGGGCTTCGCGGTGCACTTATTTCAAGCATAGATGTAATAATGGACTATAAGGCAAAAAAATAATGGAGAAGACAGTCTATACTGCAGCCTTGATTGGTTGCGGAAGAATAGGGTATTCTCTTGGACTGGATAAAAAACGTGAGCAGCCTGCAAGTCATACCATGGCTTTAAATGGTAATGACCGTATTAAACTTATTGCAGGCTGCGATACTGATAAAGAAAAACTTGCGCAGTGGCATTCTGCAAATAAAGGCTGTAAAATTTTTTCTTCCAGTTCTGATTTGTATGAAGACTGCCGTCCTGATATCATTACGGTTGCCGTTAATGAATCTTTTCACAAAGAAGAAGCTTTAAAAGCCATTTCTGCAAAACCTAAACTTGTAATTCTTGAAAAACCTGTTGCCCTTAATACTGCGGAAGCAAAGGAAATTGCTGCAAGTTCTGTATTGAATAATGTTCCTGTTCTTATTAATCATGAAAGGCGGTTTGCAGAAGACTATAAACTTGCTAAAAAATATATGAGCCAGATTGGTGATATTCAGAACATTTATGCTACACTGTGTTCAAGCATGTGTGTGTATAATTGTGAAGAGGAATCTACTGGTGCATACAGTCTTATTCATGATGGAACACATTTGGTGGATGCCGTTGAGTTTTTTCTGGATGATATTCCTTTGAAAAATCCAGTGGTTACTGGGGTTTGGCATGACGAAAAAAAATGTGTTCGCCAGCTTAATGCTCATTTTGCAACTTGCAGATGCCCTGATGTTTCAATTTCAATCAGCGGAAGGTCTAAATTCTTTAGTTTTGAGGTTCTTATAACCGGCACGCATGGAAGAATCTGTCTTGGAAACGGCTTTCTTAAGCTGTATAAAAGAGGAGAGTCTCCTTTTTACACAGGTTTTTATTCTTTGCTTGCAGATAAAACCGTACAGGTCCCGAAAAAGACACTTTATTTTGCAAACATGGTTCAGAATGCGGTGGATTTTCTGGATGGAAAGTCTGAATTGAGGTCAACCGTTCAGACTGGATTGCAGGATCTTGCGGTGCTGGAAGAGATAAAATCCCGTCTGATGTAGCTCATTTCTGTTGTGTTATTGACGATTTTTTTATATTTTTCTATTATATAGCGATGAAAAAACTTATTACGTATATTGCGGCTTGTTTTATGATGTCGTTCGCTGCAATGGCTCAGTCAATTATGACAGCCAATGATTTTTTTAAATCTGTAAGCGATTATTACGGAACCATTCATGATTACGAAGCTGATGTTGATATAATTATTGGAAATTCTTCTGACATGCAGGGCAAGGCCAGTTTTAAAAGACCGGAGATGCTCCGCATTGATTTTTCGCAGCCGGCAGAGCAGACTATTGTTTTTAGCGGAAATACTTTAACTATTTATCTTCCGCCTCCTAATAATGCTATTTTGCAGCAGACTGTTTCTGGCTCTGGAGCTGCTGCCGCTACTCCAGAAGGGCTTGCCTTGATGCGCCGTTATTATACAATTTCGTATGAAACAGGTCAGAATCCTGTTCCTCTGGATGAAGGCAGTTCTGAGATGGTGATTAATCTTCTGTTAAAGAGACGTTCTTCTTCGGAAGCTTTTTCTCAGATAAAACTTTCAATTGATCCGTCAAGTAAGCTTATTCGCCGTGTTATTGCTGTAACTCCAGCATCACAGACATATACATTTTATTTTTCAAATTACCGTCTTAACACAGGCATGAGCGAACAGCGCTTCATTTATGATCCGCCATCTTCTGCAAACAATTACAACAATTTCTTATTCTCGGAGTGATGAGACATGGAAAGTTATGGAGAAATCCTTCGTCAGGCGAGAGAGAGAAAAGGACTTACTGTTACTGAAATTGCAAAATCTACCAGCATTTCCGAAGCATACATCAAGGCTTTGGAATCTGAAGATGTTCAGGCTTTTCCAGGTGAAACGTATCTTATTGGTTTTTTGAGAAATTATTCCAATTATCTTGGAACTGATACTGAAAACCTTATAAAATATTATAATGCCGCACAGAGACAGGCTTCTCCTGTTCCAATAGAATTGTTGGAGAAACATGCTCCTAAGTTTGTTGTTCCTCTTTTAATTACGATTTTTTCCATTCTTTTTGTTCTGTTCTGCTTCTTTATGTATTTCTACGTACTGAAAGTTCCAGCCCGCCGTGCTGAAAAAGAACAGGAAGCTCTTGAAAGTGCAAAGATTCATCAGTACGAATTTTCCGGAGAAATTCAGAATGTCCGTCTGTATGTTGGCGATCAGATTCTGCTTCCTTCTGCTAATGGTGAAGGAAACATTGTCCTTACTGTTGCAGATACAAAGGGTGCTTTGGCTGTATTGACTCCTTACGGAAGGCAGGTTATTCAATTGAGTGAAGAATGTGGCATTGATGTTAACAATGACAATGTTCCAGAAATAATCTTGTATGTAAGCGATGTTGATGTAAAAGATGGTTCTCGTGGTGCAGAAGTTCGCATGCTGTCTGTTGGTAGCGGATATGTAACCTTTGTTGATGTTGAAAAAACAAATGAGAGCGAGGATACTAAAAAGGCTGATGAAATTCAAATTGCAGTGGATAATACTGTTACAGAAGATGGAAAGAAGCGTGCTGTCATAAAGGAAGATACAAGAGCTTATCCATTTACTGTAAATATTTCTTTCAGAGGCTCATGTATTCTGCGCTATCGTTCAGACAGAAAAGATGTTGTAGAAGATTATTTCCAAGTTGGTGATACTGTCAGTGTTTCTTCACAGAATGCATTCCGCATCTGGTCAAGCAATATAAATGTAATGAAAATACAGGTAATTGCGGGGCTTGGTACTTATGACATTGGTGTTGGTAAGGCTGGTGAAGTTGAAGTTGAAGATATAAAATGGGTTCGTGATTCTGACGGTATGTACCGTCTGGTGGTAGAGAAACTTGACTAATAAAACTTTTTTCTTAGATCAGCACGGCTGTGCAAAAAATCAGGTCGATGGAGAACTGATTATTTCCCGATTGTCTGCTTTAGGCATGATCAGGACAGATGATGCTTCTAAAGCAGATCTTATCATTATAAATAGCTGCGGTTTTATAGAAAGCGCAAAAAAAGAAAGCCTGGATGCCCTTATGGATGCTCGTGATGCGTATCCAAAGGCAAAGATTCTTCTTGCAGGTTGTCTTGCAGAACGCTATGCGGAAGTTTTTAAGACAGAACTTCCAGAAGCAGACGGCATTTTTGGCAATGGTGATTTATCGCAAGTAGATGATACTGTTGCTTCTTTGTTTAAAGGCGAACGTCCTGTTGTTCGTCCTCCTCAGAAAGGGGTTTGCTGTGGTGACAGGAATCTGCTTTTATCGTTTAAGGGAAGTGCATTTGTAAAGATTACAGAGGGGTGTGATAACTGCTGTACCTTCTGTGCAATTCCTCTTATTAGAGGTTCTTTGCGTTCCCGTAAAGCTTCTGAAATTGTAGATGAAATAAAGTCTCTTGTTGCAAATGGCATTCATGAAATAAATCTTATAGGGCAGGATCTTGCTGCTTATGGCTACGGAAAGACTGATGATGTTTTTGACCGTGGCGAAAATCATACCGATGGCGGAATGTCATTCCTTGCGGAACTTATTACTAAGATTTCTGCTTTGGAAGGTAAATTCTGGGTACGTCTTCTTTATATTCATCCAGATCACTTTAACACTGATATTCTTGCTGTAATGAAAAAGGATTCAAGATTCCTTCCTTATTTTGACATACCATTTCAGTCTGGTGATGACGGAATTATCCGTCTGATGAATAGAAAAGGTTCCTTCAATTCTTATGTAAATCTTGTTCATGCAATACGAGAGGAATTCCCTGAAAGCTGCATCCGCACAACATTCCTTACTGGATTCCCCGGTGAAACAGAAGAAGCTGCTGAACAGACTGCTAAATTTTTGCAGACAATACAAAGTGACTGGTCTGGCTGTTTCCCATACAGTAGGGAAGAGGGTACTCCTGCAGAAAAAATGAAAGGTAGGGTATCAAGAAAAATTGCAGAAAAAAGGGCTTCTAATCTTGAAAGCATTCAGTCTGAAATTACAGCAGAACGTTTAAAGTCCAGAGTTGGAAAAGACTACGATGTTTTGATAGAAGAAATCGTACAAAATTCTGAGGATACAGACGAAGGACTTGCTATAGGCCGTGCTTGGTTTGAAGCCCCGGAAGTAGACGGTAACTTTGTTGTCCGCTATGATCTTGATGATGAAGAAGCTGTTAAGGCTGTTGTTCCTGGAGCGGTAGTAAAAGTTCGTGCTCTTGCTTCGTCAGCTGTAGATATTGACGGAGAGTATATTGGACTGTGAATCTTACATTAGTGTTTTAAATCCTGAACAGAGAAAAGCTGTTGTTCATGAAGGTTCTCCCCTGCTTATTCTTGCTGGAGCTGGTTCTGGTAAAACTCGTGTAATTACAACAAAGATTGCATATCTTATTGCAGAAAAACATGTAGATCCTTTTTCAATTCTTGCAGTTACATTTACAAAAAAAGCTGCAAATGAAATGAAAGAAAGAGCTGTGTCGTTAGAGCCACGTGCGAGCTATGCTCAGATAAGAACTTTTCATTCCTGGGGGGCTTATTTTCTTAGAACTTATGCATCATCTGCTGGAGTTGATAAAAATTTTACAGTCTATGATGATGATGACATGGTTACTCTTGTAAGTAAGGCTGTTCCTTCTCTTTCCAAACAGCAGGCATCTATGGCTGCTCATAAAATTTCACTTGCAAAAGATTATTGTTACACACCAGAAAGTGAGGAGCTGTATAAAATTTCAGAAGATCCTTTGTTTCGGGACATATATGATGCATACGAAAAACGTTTGCGGGAAACTGGCAATGTAGATTTTGGCGATTTAATATTGTTGCCTTATCAGGTCTTGAAAAATAATGATACTATCAGACATGAACTTCATAAGCGTTATCGAGTAATCATGGTAGATGAGTATCAGGATTCTAACGTGGCTCAGTTTAAGTTGCTTCATGCGCTTTCTGGAGTAGATGAAAATTCTGGCTCGTATGTTTGTGTTGTTGGTGATGATGATCAGAGCATTTATAAGTTTCGTGGTGCAGATATCCATAATATTCTGAACTTTCAAAATCAGTTTCCTGATACAACTCTTGTACGGCTTGAGACAAATTATCGTTCTTCTACTGAAATTCTTGCCTGTGCTGATTCTGTTGTAAAAAATAACGAAGGGCGGCTTGGAAAAACTCTTGTTTCTGCACGTGGCAAAGGAAAAATTCCGACACTTGTATTTTTGCCTACACAGGATGATGAAACTCAGTTTTGTGCTGAAATTATTGAACAGGCTCATGAAAAAGGTGTTCCTTATTCTGAATGGGCAATTTTGTACAGGACTAATGCTCAGTCTCTTGGTTTTGAATCAGAATTTCTTCATAGAAAGCTTCCTTATACAATTGTTGGTTCTTTGAAGTTTTATGAGCGTGAAGAGGTAAAAGATATTATTGCCTGGATTTCTCTTATTGCAAATCCAAAGGATGAAATTGCATTCCGTCGTATTGTGAATAAGCCTTCCCGCGGTATTGGTAATACGTCTCAGGAAAAAATAATTGCAGCTAGTTTAGGAAACTCTTTACTTGAAGGCTGGAAGAAGGTAAAGCTTTCAAAGAAATGTACGGAAAGCCTTTCTAATTTTTGCAATTCAATATATGACTGTAAATCAATGCTTTCTGAGAATTCAGAGATAAATGCAAATGAAAACAGTGTGGAGAAAAAGCTTTCTGCCTTTGTAGAAAATGTTGTAAAAAAATCGGGTTTGGAAGAATATTATTCTGCACAGGATGAAATTGCAGGAACTCAGAAGATTTCGAATCTTCAAGAACTTATAAACAGTGCTGTTTTGTATCCTTGCTCAATGCAGGGGCTTTTGGATTTTATGGATCATATTCAGTTGGACAGGACTCTTGAAAATGAAGGGGATGAATCTGCACAAAAAGACTGTGTTACTTTGATTACGCTTCATAATACTAAGGGACTTGAGTTTCCTCGCGTTATTATTACTGGCATGGAAAGCGGAATTTTCCCTCGTGAAGATAAAAC
>CACXDK010000085.1 GCA_902766345.1 uncultured Spirochaetaceae bacterium
AGCCTTCATAAAATGGGAAGAAAAATCTATGTAACTGTAAATACTGTTACGGAAGAACGAGAAACTGAAAGACTTTACCGTTTTCTTGGATATTTAAATAAAATCGGTCCTGATGGTTTGATTGTTCAGGATTTTGGCGTTGTTCGGATGTGTCAGGAATTTTTTCCAAATCTTGAACTTCATGCTTCTACTCAGATGAATGTTGCGAGTGCTGATGCTGCAAATTTGCTTTCTGCACAAGGCTTGAAGCGCGTTGTTGTTGCCCGCGAACTTGGGTTGCAGGAAATTGAAAAAATCAAACAGAATACAAATGCTGAAATTGAAATGTTTGTACATGGTGCATTGTGCGTAAGTGAAAGCGGTTTGTGCCAGTTTTCTAGTTTTTTGGGCGGCAAGTCTGCAAACAGAGGAATGTGTACTCAGGCTTGTCGTCGTATTTACAATACAAACATGTACGGGGCTGATAAGCATGGTTATTATTTTTCACCGTGTGACTTGCAGCTTATTGACCATGTTCCAGAACTGATGAAACTTGGTGTTGACAGCTTTAAGATTGAAGGACGCATGAAAAGTGCTGAATATGTAGGAGCTGTTACTGCTGCATATCGCTATGTCATGGATCACTGGGAAAATGACAGAAAAGGTTCTATTGCAGAAGGTCATCGTATTTTAAGTACTGACTTTGCTCGTACCAAGACAGATTATTGGTATGGTTTTAATGAAATTTCTGACGGGGTTGATAATGCTGGACAGAAGATTTTAAATCCAAATCAGGCTGGTGGTACTGGAATTTATCTGGGAAAGATAAAAACTCTCAGAGATGCGACTCCTGCAGAAAAAAAAGAATATTCTTTAATAGTAAAGAATTTGTCGGAAGATGCTGATGGAGTAAAAGAAGTTGCCATTCAGATGGCTCTTCTTGAAGGCGGTTCGTATGATCCAGATCCTGGAGATAGCATTCGTTTGCATAAAAAAGATGATTCTGGGCGTGAAAGCCATAAAGTTCGTCTTGTAAAGGCTGATGAAAAAGGCCGTCGCTGGATAGATGTTCCTAAGGGATTTTCTCAGGAAGATTCTGTCTATCTTTTGCAGACAAAGGCTATGTCTAAAAGATATAAACGTGTGCTTCCTCAAGATTTGTCTCGGTATAGAAAACAGCCTGGTCCTGAAAAGCTTCCTGTTCTTGATTTAACACCTCTCGGTAAAAAGGAATTGGATTGGTTCCCGGAGGGAACTTATGTTGAAGTTTCAACAACGGCGGATGCACACACTGTACAGATGTTGCATCCTGTGCGTGTAATCATAGAATTGAATAATGAAACTACTTATGATTTTCTTCATAAGGATTCTTCTGAAAAGCCTCTGTTGCCATATAGTAAGAAAATGGTATTTATTGCATTTGATCCTTTTGCTGCAGAAGGTAATGCTGATGAATTTAAGAAAACTCTTTCTGTTTTGCTTGAGCATGGATATAGAAATTTTGTAGTAAATAATCTTGCTCAAATAGCAATGCTTCGTAATCAGAAAGGTGAGAATGTAAAAGATTTGCATATTGTTGCAGGTCCGTATTTGTATACATTCAACAGATGGGCTGTTAGCTTTCTTGAAAATCAGAATATTATGGCTGTGCAGATGCCGTTTGAAAACAGCGAAAAGAATTTGTCGGAGACGTTTGAAAATCCAGTAGAACGTTCCCGTGTACTTATTCCTGTATTTGCATATCCAACTTTGTTCAGAATGCGTTTCAAGTTGCCTAAAGATTATGACTTTACTTTCTTTGCAGATAAAGAAGGTATGAGTTTTAAGGTTAATTCTACAGCTGATGGCTCTTTTGTTATGCCAGAAGCTCCCTTTAGCATTATTGAAAAGATGGAAGCTTTGAAATCTAAAGGATGGAAACATCTTTTGATAGATTTTTCTAAAACAAAAACTTCAAAGGCTGATTTGAAAGATTTGATGACCATTATGAATAGACGTTTGCATATTGAAGGTTCTTCAAAATTCAACTGGAAAGATGGATTTTATGATCCTGAAAAAATGGAGGCGTATCAGGCAAGCAATGCCCGAGCGGCACAGGCACGCAGGGACATTGCTGGTAAAAAAGGACTGTCTGGACAGTCCAAAGCTCCTGCAAGAGGAGCTAAGAAAAAAGGTCGTTAGTCCTAGAATACAGGATCTTGGTTTACTGCTTGCATAGAAGCTGCTGTTGTGGCAGCTTTTATGGCAGTACTTACTGCTGCATCAGATTTGTTTTTAGAAAACATTTCATCTGCAAGTCGTTTTGGCAGTTTTAAAAACTCAATGTGTTCTGCAATTATTAGAACCTTGCTGTGACTTTTTCCTTCCTCATCTTTCCATCTGTTCTGTTTTATTCTTCCTATAACCCTAATTTCCCTTCCTTGTGGGCACCATTCAGAACATCGTTCTGCCAGTTTGCCAAAAGCCGTTACGTCAAAATAAGATACTTCTTCCATTACTGTCCCTTGAGAAGTCTTGTACTTGAAATTAACGGCAAGAGTTACTGTACAGACAGTTGTTCCGTTTGGGGTGACTTTTGGTTGAGGGGTTCTAACAACATTTCCTTCCAAAATAATTTGATTCAGTGAATTCATTATAATCTCCTTAGAAGAATATTCTTCTATATATGTATTGCGTTAGAAGTGTTATTTTTGTACGAATTTTTGAAAAAAAAATAAAATTTTATTTTTTTTAAGGCTTATTTTGCACTTGTTTTCATGTAATAGTTTGTATATAATGAAAACTTATGGAAGTGACATCAAACGTTCTTGAATTACTAAAGAATTATTCTTTGAAGCAACGGGTTGTCAGCATTGAATTTGGTGAATTTGCTGATTATATCCGTCATTATGCACAGCATCATGTAAATGAGAAAAGCTGGTTGGGAGCATTCCTCGGTACTACAGATGATACTTTGCAGGATGAACTTAGGAAACTTGCTTCTTCTAGGCAGATTGTAATTACAAATGTGGCTCAGGGAAAACAGCTTATATTTGTTGTTCCGTCTTTTATTGAGGCATATTCTGAAAAATATAAGGAAATAGAACTTAATATTGGTGTTCCATTTCCAAATCTTAATGATTTACCAAAGAATGTTCCAACTGATATAGTAACGAAAGTTCAGGCAACAGATTTCTTGTATGAACGTCTTGAAAAGGAATCTGCTGATACACATGTCTTATATTGTCTTGATTTTGATAAGAGTGTACCAGGTCTTTTGTTCCCATCTTCACTTCCAGTTTCATTACTTATAAAGCTTACTCTTAAGAAAATTCAAGATATGCTTAGAAAGGAAGAATATCATGATTACTTCCTTAAAAAGCTTACTATTTCAAATCCTGGTAAAGAACTTTCAATGAAGAATTTCTTTACTCTTCTTGTTGCTCGTCCAGAAGACGCTTTTGATGCGGTTAGAACTAATGGTGATAACTTTTATTATTGGTCACAGCTGTGTTATTTTGTTCGTCAGGACTATAATAAGCGTAAGGATTATACTTTAGACGAAATTAATACATTGCAGTGTATTTCTATTCTTGAAATTTCAACTGCATTTTATAAATCCCGTGCGGCAGAGCGCAGTCAGACGGAAAGTGCTTTTAAAGAATTTGACCGTCTTATTGCCTCTCCTCCATATTACTTTACAAAAAATGATATTGAAAAGTTTAAGGATGCTCACGGTAAGTCTTTGCTTGGGCAGTATTCTAAGGAAGCTTTGAATGACCGTTTGAATGCTATGCATTCAGAAACTATTGGTAATAGTCTTCCTCCTCTTCTTATATTTAGAGTTGATGAAAAAGAGGGATATTTTATCATGAAAGATAAAATTATGCCTCTTATTATACGTCTTTGTAATGAAGCTTCTTCTGTTATACGTGAAAGTTTGAGCCGTGCTTGGTTTAAGTCTTTGCTTGAATTTGAGACTTTGCCAGAAATGAAAGAATCTGCTCCTTTTGAAAAGTGTCTTGAGCGTGAATTGCATGCTGCACAGCCTATTTTGTATTCATTGCTTCATGCTTCTTTCTTGCCAGTTGTTGCTTTTGAAGATAATACTCCTGGCCGCATGACCTTGTATCGCAACGGTCTTTTAGTTCCTTACAGTGAATTGCTTCTTGTAAGCCGTCAGGAAATTTATTTGAATGCAAAAATGAAACTTCCTGTATGGTATTCTATTCCTGTTGTTTCATGGATTGTCTCTCTCTTTATAAAGAAGCCTAAGAAGAAGCGGGCAAAAAAGACATATCAGACTGCAACTGAAGCTACAATACTAATGGAAAAGGCTGAAGCTGAAGAAAGGGTAAAAAAGCTTGAAGCAAAGGATAAAGGACCTCGTTCCCGTTCAAAAGCTTTCCGCAATATAGCAGCGGCTGCTGAACAGAAGCTTGTTCCTGAAAATAGTACTCTTGATCGCGAATTAAAAGCATATCTGACAGAATGGAATGACCGTCTTGAAGGTACTGCTTATGATAATCTTACAATGGATGTAAACAATCTTATTCGCGATTATTTGAGAAAGGTTCTTAAGTCTTTGAAGACAGAAAATATGTCAGAAGAAAGAATTGAAAGCCTTGCTCAGTCTTTGGAAGAAAGTCCTAGCCTTATGAAGATAAAAAATCATCCTGCATTAAGGCGTTACATAGAGTTGTATATGATTAAACTTCTTAAAAACATTCCTCCTTCTTGATTTGGAAGGATTGTTTTTAGTAGAGATTTTATAATAAGGAGGCATTTGTGGACGGTGGTAGTAGTTATCCCGATTATTTTCAACGTTTGTGCATAATGACATGCACTGTACAAATGCCTTCAGTAATATTGTTTTAAATTATATAAAGCTGTCGGCATAATCTTATATAACGGGATTTGATTATGATTACATTCTGGCAGCAGGAACGCGGTAGATTAATAGAAAAATATGAAGATGAGTTGAATCCAGCTCTTAATACTTGGGTAGATGCTCGTTGTGTAACGAGTGATGATGTTGATGAACTGCAAACCAAGTTTCATATTGATCCAGAAAACATTCTTGATATTCTTGACCCTGATGAACTTTCGCGTATAGAAAAAAACGAAGGGGACGATTTTAGTTACATTCTTACAATTCTAAGACTTCCTGTGTTTTCTCCTAGCGATGATATAAGTTATTTTTGTACGCCGCTTGGTATTATAATGACGGGTAAGTTCTTCATCACAATCTGCTGGACAGATTGTGAAGTTTTGAAAGATTTTGCTGCAAACAGAATAAAAGAACTGTCGCTTAACGATTTTACAGCATTTACAATTCGTTTCCTGTCTCGTGCTGATACTACATTTCTTCGTTATCTTAAAGAGTTAAATCGCCGTGCAGTTACTATACAGAATGAAATGTTCCGTTCTGTTGAAAATCAGGAATTTCTTCAACTGTTGAATATACAGAAATCGCTTGTATACTTTGAAACCTCGCTTAAAAGTAATCAGCTTTTGCTTGAAAAGCTTCGTAAGACAAGAAT
>CACXDK010000086.1 GCA_902766345.1 uncultured Spirochaetaceae bacterium
GTAACAGAACCAGGTGTAATATTGAGAAAAGTTTTAAGTTCCTCAGCATTGCAAAAACTTAATCTGCCAAATCCTAAAATATCAGCAATCTTTTTCAAGTCAGCCCGCTGATGTTTATACATACTTACAAGGGCATAATTATTATCCTTATCTTTTAGAAAAAGATTTTTTACACCTATTCCCGAAAGTGTAATAACAACATCCAGACCATCCTTTTCACAAAAGATTGCCTTGTGTTCCTGCTTCTCGTATGCAATATTCAAATCAGAAAGAACTTGAAAAATATCATCAGCTTCCATAGATATATTATTAAACCTTATACCCATCCAGATAATTTTTTACTTCTTTTATATAACATTCACCAATTTTATTCAGTGTAAAATTTTTCTTTGTAATATAACCAATTTCCATAACACGATTAACAGCATCTTTAGTTTCTTTGAATGGAACTGCTATGTAATCGTCTCCGTTTAATTCTTCGCTTATTACGCCACAGCACAAAGTATAACCATTAAGTCCCCGCATCAAGTTCAACATAGTTGCCCGGTCACAAGCTTTTATTGTGCGGTTATATTCTTTATCGCTAAGAGTTTCTTCTGCATAATAATAAGAACTCTCATTGCCCTGCTCAAAAGAAAGACATGGATAGTCCTGTAAATCATCAAGAGATATTTGTTTTTTACTTGCCAGAGGGTGTTCTTTCCAGATATATACATAAGCCTTGCAATCTTTTAAGTGATGGAATTCAAGATTTTTCATTTTTAAATTTTGTGTAATTATTTTTCTGTTAAAATCACTTAAATACAAAATGCCTATTTCGCTTTTTAAATTAGCAACATCCTCTATTACATCTTTTGTTTTTGTTTCGCGTATGGCAAATTCATATTCATCAATATTAAATTTTTTTACCATTTCAACAAAACTTTTTACAGCAAAAGAATAATGCTGGGAAGTAACTCCAAACTTCTTTTTTAATGTACCGTTTTCCCCATAGCGCTCTAAAAGAGACTGATAATTAAAAAACAATTCTCTTGCACCAGCAAGAAATTCAATTCCATCATTTGTAAGGGATATGCCTCTTCCGTTTCTGTTAAAAATCTGAATTCCAAGTTCTTCTTCTAATTCATGAACAGAAACAGTAAGCGATGGCTGCGAAACAAAAAGCCGTTCCGCAGCTTTGTTAAAAGAACCTGTGTCCGCTATTCCTATAATATATTTTATTTGCTGTATCGTCATCTATATTAAAGTACAACTGTCTGCCATAGAACAGAAATATCATCATCACATAAGTCTTTAGTTTCAACTTTATGCTTTATCTGCTCTACAGTATATACTGTTTCCGGATATAGAACAACAACGGAAATATCTTTATTCTGTAAAAAATTATGCTCACCAAAATCCGTATATCTTGTTGCTCCAATAGAAATTAAAATCTTTTCTGGACAACCGCACGAAACAAGATACGAATGAATGTTTTCAGCAGGACCTTCATCCTTCTGGTAATTCAATTTTTCAATAAGCCAGGTTACAAGCTTTTCATAAACATAACTATAATCTCGCACAGCACTGTCTTCGCCATAAGATTCTGCCTTACCATCACGAACAAGAAAGCTTGCAATTCTATATGAATTCAAAATTCCGTTTTTAGAAAATTCATCCAGCAAAATAGGATGACTTGAAAAGCCCTTACTGCAAGCTCCCCAATTCTTCTTTTCGCTTATCTTTTTTGCGCCATCTTTTCTTATTGAACAGTCATTAGAAGCACCAAAACAAACAGGCTTTAGGTCAGTTATAAAACCATCTTTCCACACAGCATCAAAAACAATTGCACACTCAGGTTCTATCTGTAATTTCTGTTCATTCTTTGGAAAAATAATTGTATCAGAACTAAAAGGAAACACTGTTAAAAATGAAGGCACATTTTTTTCAGCATGCGGAATATAAGTTGGAAAGACAGCCTTTGGTGCGTTTACTTCGGCAGTCTTAATCAGAGTAAAATCTTTTGCCTCACCAGCCTGTTCCAGGTGACCAGTAAAATTACCAGCCACGCCGAAACAAGGAATAGAAGAAAAATCAAGATTCATGATTCACTTCCAGCTGTTCTCATCAAAACATAATTTTCAAGCAAGTCCGTTGTCTTTTCAATTCCAAGAAGGCTGCTGTTTACAATCAAATCATAATTATCAGCTTCGCCCCACTTACCTTTACAGTGATTGTTATGGTAAGTCATACGCTTTATATCCTTCTTTTTCATCAAAGCAATTGCAGCGTTTCTTGAAAGCTTATCAGTTTCCATAATACGAGCAATCTTGTCTTCTTCATCACTGATAATGAATATGGAAACAAGCCCGTCAGTACCACGCAGAACATCTTCAGCACATCGACCAACAATTACAAAAGATTTTCCATCTTTTGCCATTTCCCTAAGATAGTTAAACTGCAGTTCTGCAACATTATCTTCCAATGAAGTAGAATATCCGCGAACAGTTCTGTGAAACATACCTTTAGGCTGCTCGTCATATTTTTTAAGCTCACTATGATCAAGGTTTTTCTGATCTGCAATATGATCTAGAAGATTGCTGTCATAATATGGAAGTCCAAAACGCTCAGACAGATTTTTTGCAATAACATGACCTGCACTACCAAACTGACGTCCAACAGATATAATCAATTGTTTTTTCATAGATCAACGCCCCCTTATTACTAGAGATACCTTACGTAAATAGTCATCATAGAAATGAACATGACTATAACGGTAGCAGGAACAGCATATTTACAATATTTGCCCCAACCTATCATATAACCGTTTCGTGCAGCAACAGAAATGCCAACAACATTTGCAGATGCACCGATTGGAGTTGCACTACCACCTACATCAGTACCCATTGCAAGAGTCCAAGACAAAACTGAAAGATCTACGCCCTGAGAAACAGAAAGAGCCTTTATAACAGGAATCATAGTTGCTGCAAATGGAATATTATCAACAAAGGCACTTGCAATAGCAGAAATCCAAAGAATAATAGCAATCATTACCTTAATGTTGCCGTCACTGAGCTTTGCAATAAACGAAGCAATAACTGTAAGAATTCCAGTCTGTTCAAGACCACCAACAACAACAAACAATCCTATGAAGAACAGAATTGTCTTGTAGTCAACCTTTTTCAAAAGCTCCATAGCACTTTTACCGGCAGCAATTAAAGTAATAATACCAATGCCAAGACCAATAGTTGCAACTGTAAGACCTGTCTGAGCATGAGTTATGAGCAGGGCAATTGCAAGGGCAAAAATAACGGAACTTATAATAAAGTCTTTTTTATTTTCTATTGCACTTGATGGCTGCGGATACGATGTATTTGCATCATCTAATTTCTGAACAAGCTGCTTGTGAAAACACAAATAGAAAAATGCAACAATAAATGCAAGAGAAATAAATGCAATAAGACCTGTATTGCATACAAAGTTTGAAAATGTATAGCCAAGAGAAGTTCCAATAATAATATTTGGAGGATCACCGCACATTGTTGCAGAACCTCCAAGATTTGCACAGAAAATCTCAGAAAGAATTACAGGAACTGGATTGAACTTCAAAAGAGAAGAAAGCTCAACGGTAACAGCAGCAAGGAACAAAATAACAGTAATGCTGTCAATAAACATTGCAAGTACAAATGACATGAGCATGAATGTTACAAAGATAGGAACAGCCTTGTATTTTACAAGCTTTGCAATAAGAAGGCACAGCCAGCGGAAAAATCCAGACTTGCCCATGCCTTCTACCATTACCATCATACCGGCAATAAACAAAATTGTTGCCCAGTTAATGCCGGCAGAAGAAGATTCTCCTTCATGTCCTGCATACCAGAATGAAAGCTTGACAAAGTCGCCAAGCGCCAGCGTCTCCCATATAGCCGAAAAATTATGCATGCAAAGGCCGAATACCAAAGCAAGCATAAGAAATCCGCAGACCAAAGATACAAGGTGACGTTCTATTTTTTCAGAAACTATAACACCAAACATGATAACAAAAATTATCAATGCCACGATTGAAGCTAACATGAGCCCTATAATATCACAACAGACAAACAGCTACAAGCAAGTTATAAAAAAAACATATAATAAAATTACATTGACCTAATTCTTTATTGAAGTATATAGTATAAAACAATTATGTCGTTTATTGATTTACTGATAATTGCCGTGGGACTTTCCATGGATGCCTTTGCAGTAAGCATTTGCAAAGGTCTTGCTGCTAAAAAAGTCGGAATACCACAAATGTGCTGTGCAGGTTTATGGTTTGGAGGATTTCAGGCCTTAATGCCGTTCACAGGCTGGCTTTTAGGCTCACGCTTCAAATCATATATAGAAGATTTTGATCACTGGGTAGCATTTATTTTGCTTGCCATAATCGGCATAAACATGTTAAGGGAAGCTCTTTCAAAACAGGAAGAAGAGGAAGTCAGCTCTTCATTTGGAATAAAAACCATGTTTATAATGGCCGTTGCAACAAGCATTGATGCTTTAGCTGTAGGAATTACTTTCGGACTTTTATTAAATTCGCTTTCAAAAATAATAGCAGCCTGTCTTTTTATTTGCTCTGTCACCTTCGGATTTTCTGCAGCGGGAGTAAAAATAGGCAGTGTATTCGGTGCAACCTTCGAGAAAAAGGCAGAAATTACAGGCGGAATTATATTAATATCTCTAGGAATTAAAATTCTGGTTGAACACTTATTCTTTGCATAAGTTTGCTAAAGAATTTTATAATCAGGACAATCTTCCCCAGCAAAGATTTTTACCCTGCAAGGTTCAAGACAAGCATTTTCACAGAATTTTGCAATATCAGAAGAATAAGGCGAAAGCAGTTCATCGGGATTATACGAAGTTTCTATAATGCTTTCTTCGCCCTCTTCTACTACACGGGAAAAAGCTCCATTTAGCAAAACAATATCTGAAACAGCAGGAAACAGAGCTGACTTGTGCTTTTCCTCATATTTTTCCTTTAAGAAAGAAAGCTGCATCTTTTCAAGTTCTGCATGAGGAAGATTTTCAGGCTCAAAATCAGTAATAAAAGAACAATTATTACATTGCTGCCATTCATCAAAATCTGCAAAAAAAGACGATGGCGTAATCTTTAAAGGTTTTAGAACTGCATTAAACCACGGAACAGCACGCCCACAGGTATAAAATGTCCGACAGGCAAAAGCCATTCCACACGAAAAATCCAAATCCTTTGATGAATAAATTCCAGTTCCTGAAGGCATGGTTCCCAAAGCAAACTGAGGAAAGTCTATATGATTAGGATAAAGTGAAATTGCAAAATCAAGCCGTTCACGGAAAAGTTTAAAGGTGTCGCCTTCCTGAGCGCCCCACCCCATGTCAAATCCAAAAACCAGACCTGAATTATTAAGAAGAGCAGCTTTGTTTGCATAAAGTTTCTTATCAAACAAAAGCAGGGTTTTATTATTTTCTTTCTTTTCTTTTCCTGCAAGTTCTATTTCAAGAGAACAATAAATCCTTTGTAAAGCAGAAATAATCTGATTATCTAAAACAGAAACATCGATTGGAAGAGAAATAAATAAATCAGGACATTTTGTTTCCACACAATCAATTAACGAATGAATAAATTTCTTATCCGAAGCAATCGAGCGGTCATGTACAGAAAATTCTGTCATGCCGCCTTTATAAAGTTCAGGTAATTTCGTGAGTAACTGAGATGTAGAAACAGAAATGTCACCTTTCATGCCTAGAGAATATGAATTCCTGACTTTTCACACTGAGTAAGCATATCATCAGGCCAAGTACTTACCTGAATTTCTCCAATATGAGCCTTACGCAAGAAATACATGCACAAACGGCTCTGACCAATACCGCCTCCAAGAGTCTGGCTTAATTCACCAGAAAGAAGCTTTTTATGGAATGAAAGCTGTGCACGCTCAGAACATCCGCGTTCAGCAAGCTGAGCTGTCAAAGATTCCTTGTTTACTCTAATACCCATAGAAGACAATTCCATTGCATTCTGCAAAACAGGGTTCCATACAAGAAGGTCACCGTTCAATCCGCAATGTCCGTCACCGCTTTCTGTAATCCAGTCATCATAGTCTGGAGCACGGCCATCATGAATAGAACCATCAGGGAGTTTTCCACCAATGCCCATAATAAATACTGCCCCGTACTTTTTACAGACTTCAAATTCCCTTTCTTTTGGAGTTTTATCAGGATACATTCTCTGCAAATCATCACTGTAAAGGAATGTAATTTCTTCTGGCAAGACAGGTGTAATGTCTTCATAATTGTCGTATATATAGAATTCTGTCTGCTTCAAGCATGCATAAATCTTTCTTACAATACCTTTCAAATAAGAAATTGAACGGTCATCGCTGTTTATGCACATTTCCCAGTCCCACTGGTCGACATACAGGGAATGAAGGTTATCAAGTTCTTCATCTGCACGGATTGCATTCATATCTGTATAAATGCCAAATCCTGGCTTAAGCTTCATTTCGGAAACCTTAAGACGCTTCCACTTTGCAAGAGAGTGAACGATTTCCAAATTTGTCTCATTCATGTCTTTTACAGGAAAATGTACAGGACGCTCAACACCATTCAAATCATCATTCAAACCAAGACCAGACTTCACAAAAAGAGGTGCTGTTACACGAGTAAGATTCAATGCAGTCGAAAGTGACAGCTGAAAAAAATCCTTAACCAAAGCAGTGGCATGTTCCGTTTCTTTTTCATTCAAAAGTGGCTTGTAACCACTAGGAATAAACAACTTAGACATAAAAGTCCCCCTGTTAACACTTAAGCAAATGTTTTTATAAATCTATGGAATGCGTCCTTTCCTTCTGGAGAACGCTTGAATACACCAGCATCTTCAAGAACTCGTGCAAACACATAACCAGTTTCTTCTTTTAGGATTTCACCAATATTTTCTTTTGTAACAGAACTGTATTTTGGCAAAAATTCTTTTACCCAATCAGCATGTTTTGCAAGGGTCTCGTCTTTAGTAATATCTGTTCCTGCAATAATTGCATTTGCAAGATCAGAAAGCTCTTTTTTAAGACGCGAAGGCAAAACAGCAAGCCCCATAACTTCAATAAGACCGATATTTTCCTTTTTTATGTGATGAAGCTCGTTATGAGGATGGAATACGCCAAGAGGATATTCGTCCGTAGTAATATTATTACGCAGAACAAGATCCAGCTCATAATCTCCGTTATGCATGCGGGCAATAGGTGTAATGGTATTATGTTTTTCACCGTTTGTTTCAGCATAAATAAATACTGTAGAATCTGTATAAGAACGCCAAGCCTGAAGGATTTTATCGGCAAGCTGTACAAGCCTGTCTGAGTTTGATGCGGAAATTCGAATGACACTCATTGGCCACTTTACAATACCGCATTTTACATCATCAAAACCTTTTATGCTGAATTCTTCTTCAATGCCAGCTTTTGCCATTGCAAAAGTATAATTTCCACCCTGATAGTGATTATGCGAAAGAATTGAACCGCCAACAATAGGCAAATCAGCATTACTTCCAATAATATAATGAGGAAACAGCTTTAAAAAATCAAACAGAGAAATAAAAGTTTCCTTATTAATAGTCATTGGAGTGTGTTCGTAGCTGAATACTATACAATGCTCGTTATAATATACATACGGAGAATACTGCAATCCCCAAGACTTTCCAGCAAGCTTTAAAGGGATGATGCGGTGATTTTGTCTTGCGGCGTGATTTACACGTCCTGCATAACCGACATTTTCCTTACAAAGAAGGCATTGCGGATATCCGCCCTGAGGGGCATTTCTTGCAGCTGCAATTGCCTTAGGGTCTTTTTCTGGCTTTGAAAGATTAATAGTAATGTCAATGTCGCCGTATTCTGTACGGGTTTTCCATTTTACATCCTTACAAATTCTATAGCGACGGATATAATCAGTGTCCTGACTAAATTTATAATACCAGTCTGTTGCCTGTTTTGGAGATTTCTTATACTGTGCAAGGAATTTGCCTTCAATTTCAGAAGGGCGTCCAACAAGGCAGCTCATTATTTTTGTGTCAAACAAATCACGATATACAACGCCTTCACCAGCAAGTAAGTTGTGTTCGGCTGCATAATCAAGCAATCCAGAAAGAATTGATTCAAGGTCTTTTACCTGAACAACAGGAATGGATGCAGCCTGAGCTTCTGATTCAAAACCATCAAGATTAAAAAGCTCAAGAAGACGGTTCTGTGTAAAAATTACATCTTCTTCTTCGACTAGTCCAGTTGCGCGTCCATACCCAACAAGCGCATTTATCAGCTCAAAAACGTTCATGCAGACATAATAGAATGAAAATATTGATGTGTCAATCAAGACAAAAATACCTGTTTTGCCAAGATATTACCATAGACAAAGAGTATAAAAAAGGCTGCCTAAAGCAGCCTTTCTAACATTATTTTGCAGTAGCTATTTTATATTTTAGCAGCAAGCTCTTCTATCTTTTCTAACGGAAGTCCTACAGCCTCTGAAATCTGTTCATAAGTTCCAAGCTTCATTGTAAGAAGTTTTCGGGCATTTTCAAGTTTGTTTGCTTCTATGCCTTCTTTTCTGCCAAGACGGCGCCCTTCTCGCCTACCTTCATTCTTTACATCATAGTCATGGAGGCTCCATGTAAAGTATAGTTTTTTATTAGCCTCAATTTTCTTCTGTTTTTCTACCATATCATTAAGCCTCCCAGTTAAGTCCGACTCGGCAATGCCTGTCTGAATAAACTTCAATAATGCCTTCTGCTCAAAATTCACAACCTTTTCGTATGCAGTGCAGTTAAAAATTATATCTTTTGCAGCGTCTGCCAAATTTACACTTGCATCCTCATGGCATATCCTTGTTACAGTATACCACGGAATTCCTTTTTTGAAAGGGTCAAAGCGGCATAAAAACACAATAACAGTCTTTTTCAGCTCGGAATAGGCATGCCCTTTTAAAAGGGAGTCCGCATCCAGCATAGACTGGTAGTAACGAGTCCTCTTCCCCATGTCATGCTCGTTTCGGTTTTGTATTTCTACATCATACACGGTATTGCCATCCCTTACGTACACGTCAAGCCTAATACCGTGTGCAGTATACATAGGTTTAAAATGCTTCTGCGGTTCGGCATACTCAAGATGCCTTATCTTAATGCCCAAAAGACATTCCAGCACTTCACGGCAAAGATTTTTGTCCTGCATTACAAGCCCAAACATAAAATCATCATAAAATTCTAGTTTTTCAAATGGTTTTATTTTTTTCATATACATGTCCTCTGTATATGTAATATCCAAGATGTGTATTTTTTTGCACGATTTCGACAAAAAAAATAAAAAATTTGTAGTTTAAACTTGATTTTTATGCTTATTTAGGGTTTCTGCTGGAATATTTTTTGTTTCGGTACTAAATGTTTTTCCGTTCTAGTAAGTAATGGAGTTCCGTTCCAGTAAGTAATGGTGGACCATTCTAGTAAGTAACGGTGTACCGTTCTAGTAAGTAACGGTGTTCAGTTCTAGTAGCATCGGAGTTCCGTTCTAGTAAGTAACGGTGTTCAGTTTCGGTAGCATCGGTGTACCATTCTAGTAGCAACTTTTTTCCATTCTAGTAAGTAACGGAGTTCCGTTCTAGTAAGTAACGGAGTTCCGTTCTAGTAAGTA
>CACXDK010000087.1 GCA_902766345.1 uncultured Spirochaetaceae bacterium
AAAAGACGGCTGTGACGAAAAGAATGCAAAACTGCCTTTAAAAAATTGTTTTATTTTTACAAGTGGCGGCGTTCTTACGCCAGAAGTTGCAAAACGTACGGATGAAGTGTTTGGTTTTTGGCCTGTGGAAGTGTACGGTTCTACCGAAACTAGCGGAATTGCATATAGACAGTCTAAGAATGGTCTTGCCTGGACACCTTTTGACAATGCAAAGGTGTGGAAAGGTGAGGACGGCTGTCTTGTAATTATTTCTCCATATATAAAAGATCCTGCAGGTTTTGCTACTGCTGACCTTGTAGATATTAATGATGACGGTACTTTTTTCTTACGTGGCAGAATTGATTCCATTGTTAAGATTGAAGAAAAACGTATTTCCATGACGGAAGTTGAAAACCGCATTTTGCAGACGGGTCTTGTTGCGGACGTAAAAGTAATTGCAATGGAAGACCGCAGGCAGTATCTTGCAGCTGCTATTGAACTTAATGATGACGGAAAACGTAAATTTGAAGGCGAAAAAAAGCTTGTTCTGAATAAGTTTTTCCACGATTTTCTTATGCAGTATTTTGAAAATGTCGTTATTCCAAAGAAATGGCGTTTTGTTGAAAAAATGCCAACCGATGTTCAGGGCAAAAAGCACAAGGAAGATATAAAAGCTTTGTTTGAGGTGCAGGAATAATGGCTCAGAATGCAGAGTTGGAGTTTAATGAAAATTATAATCTTCCTCGTGAAACTGTTATTGCTAAAAGTGAAGACAGTGTAAGTGTGAGCCTTTTTGTTTCTAAAGATTGCAGTTTTTTTGACGGTCACTTTCCAGAATTCAAACTTATGCCTGCTGTTGGGCAGTTTGGTATTGTAAGCCATCTTGCAGTTAAATATTTTGGGCTTCCAAACTCTGTATCAAAGATAAAGCGCATGAAGTTTTCCATGCCTGTTAGGCCAGATTCCACTCTAAAAATTGATATGGAATGTAATAGAAGCAGAAATGAAGTTTCGTTTTTAATTTCTGATGCTTCTAATGCTGAAATTGTGTATTCCTCTGGGAAATTTGCATGAAAGCGGTTTTTGTTGTTCCTGTATATAATCATGGTTCTACTCTTGAAGCTGTTGTACAGAGTCTTTTGGCATATAGTCTTCCTGTTATTATTGTTGATGACGGTAATGATGAGAGCCAGAAAGCTATGATTGCACAGGTGGTTCAAAATCATGCTGAAAAGGTTATTCTGGTTACCCGTAAAAAGAATGGCGGAAAAGGGCGAGCCATGAATGACGGCGTTAGAAAGGCTTTTGAGCTGGGCTATTCCCATATTTTTCAGGTAGATGCGGATGGTCAGCATGATGTTTCTGTTTGCGGTAAGTTTTTACAGGAAGCTGAAAAAACTCCAGATGATATTATTTGCGGTTACCCTGAATATGATGAGTCTGTTCCAGAAAGCAGACGCAAAGGCAGGGAATTTTCTAATATGTGGGCAAGATTTGTCACGTTTGATGACACTATAAAAGATGTTTTATGCGGATTTCGGGTCTATCCTGTTGCTCCGTACATGGAACTTTTACGCCATCATGCTTTTATTAACAGCCACATGGGATACGATACTGATATTCTTGTGCATCTTAGCTGGAAAGGTTTAAGGATTCGTTCTTTCGGTGTGCCTGTAACGTACCCGAAAGATGGCATTTCTAACTTTAGGATGGTACGTGATAATATCCACATATCTGCAACATATACAAGGCTGTGTGTGGGCATGATTGTCCGCTTGCCATTGCTTATTGTGCGCAAATTTGGAAGAAAACGGAATGAGTGCTAACGTTGAACACTGGTCGGAACAAAAAGAGGTTGTAAAATCTAACCGTCCTATTAAATTTCTGGTTTTTCTGGTAAAAATAGTGCCGTTTCCTGTTCTTTCGTTTTTTACTTTTTTTGTAAGCTTTTTCTATTATCTATGTTCAAAACAGGCTCGGATATATTGCCGCCAGTATCAGACTCAGCTTTTTGCTTTTACGGGGCAGAATGGCAGGAAGGTAAACACTTTTGCTCAGATTTATTCATTTTCGCTTAGTATTGTTGAAAAAATTTCTGCCTGGAGTGAAAAAATCCATCTTAAAAGCATAGAATTTCAGAAGGATGATGTGGAGGATCTTAAAAAGCTTTTAGGCGAAGGAAAAGGAGCTTATATCCTTACATCCCATTTGGGAAATACTGAACTTTTGCGTTGTCTTGCTACCTTGAATGAAACTGGTGTAAACAGGGAGATTTCTGTTACTGCCGTAATGGATATTGGGGCTTCGGAGTTTAATAAAACCCTTAAGGAAATTAATCCTCATTCTGCTGTTCATCTTGTTAATTCCTCTGAAATTGGCATAGAGACTATTGAATTCTTGCAGAATTCAGTGCAAAATGGGGGGCTTGTTGTGATTGGAGCTGACAGAACCTCGCCAGATTCCCCTGAAAGAACAATTCCTTGCGATTTTTTGGGAAAAACAGCAGTGTATCCGTATGGTTCTTTTTTACTGGCTTTTTTACTGGAGGCTCCTGTTTATTTTGTGTTTGCTCTTCGCAAAAAGACTGTCATGTTCCGCCCTAAATATGCAATGCATGTTCAGAGGGCTCGGACTGCGTTGACTGCAAGCCGTAAGGAGCGTTCTGCAAAAATGGAAGAATTGTGCAGGGAATTTGTAAAAATGTTGCAAAAGCTCTGTATTTTGTATCCATATCAATGGTATAATTTTTATAATTACTGGCAGTGAGGAGTGCATGATGAAAAAATCTTTGGAAAAGGCTGTTGTTACCCAACAGATTGTGTTTCCTGTAGAATTTTACGACGTGGACTCTATGCGCATTGTCTGGCACGGAAATTATGTTCAGTTTATGGAAAAAGTGCGTTGTGCACTGCTGAACAAAATTGGTTTTAACTATATAGACATGGAAAATGCAGGAGTTGAATTTCCCGTTGTGGATGTGCGTGTAAAATATATACGTTCCCTGCGTTTTGGAGAGACTGTCAGAGCTGTTGCCGGTTTGACTGAATACGAAAACTGCATTAAGATTGCTTACGAATTCTACAACAATGATACCGGAGAGCTTACGACAATAGCTGAAAGCACTCAGATGGCTGTAAATATGAAGACAGGTGAGACTATGTTTGTTTGTCCTGACATATTTATAGAGCGGGTAAATGCTTTACGGCTAAAAAATTAGTGGAGGCAAAATCTTGAAGAACTTTTTGTTTCATACATCTGTTTTCGCTGTTTTTCTTTTTTGTTGCATTTCATTGCATGCAGAAGGCAAAAATGTTCAGTTTGATTCTGTATGTCATGGATTGACAGCTCATGCCGTTACTAGCGGTAATTTTACACAGGTAAAGCGTTCTGCTTCTGTAAACAGGGAGTTGAAGTCTTCTGGTGATTATATTTTTTCTAATGAAGGAATTGTATGGAATACACAGCGTCCTTTTTCGTCTGTTCTTGCCATTACAAATTCTTCTATTATACAGACATTGCCAGATGGTTCTTCTTCCGTAATAGACGGATCTGATAATCAGGTGTTTGCAAACATTGCAGGCTCTCTTTCTTCTTTGTTTTCTGGTAACAGGGATTTATTGGAAAGTAATTTTCACGTAAAATTCATGAGTACCCCTTCATCTTGGAAAATGATTTTAAGTCCAAAAGATGCTACGATTGCGAGTGCTTTGCAATCTATTGTTCTGACAGGAAAGAGCGTTTCGGAACAGGCATCTCTTGATTCAATGCTTATTGAAGAAGTGAGTGGCAATTCTGTGTATTACGCATTTAAAAATCAAGTGTATAAAGAGGAATTATCTGATGCCGAAAAAGCGTTCTTTAGCGCAAAATAAGCTGTCGCTTAGTTTCTATATTTTTATTCATCTTGCGGTTCTGCTTTCCTGGATATGCGTTGTCCTTTATTCTAAGGGATTGCATATTCAGGCCGATTTATTTTCAATGATGCCAGATGTCTCTGTTTATTCTGCAGACTCATCTTCTGATCAGATGGCAAAAGAAAAAGCTGAGAGTATGCTTGAAGAGCAGACTGCAGAAAATGTAATTATCCTTGTTTCCTGTAAAAATTTTTCAAAGGCAAAAAGAACTGCTGTAACTGTATATGAAAAATTAAAAGACAGTAAGAATTTTGAATCGCTTTCACTTTTTGCAGATTCTGAGTCCATGAATAATATAATGGATATGCTGCATGAATACCGTTTTAATTTGCTCGATGATTCTGCTGTAGAAATGCTTTCTTCTGATGATGGTGCCAGAGCTTTTGCAGAAAATGCACTGGCTAAGGCGTATGGAGTTTTTACGCTTTCGGCAATTGAAAATTTTGAAGAAGATCCGTTCCTTTTTGATGATTACAATTTTCAAAATTATATTTCTATGATTAGGCAGACAGGCACTTCCTTGTCGCCAAAAGATGGTGTTCTTGCTGTTAATCAAGATGATACCTGGTATGTAATGCTTACAGGAAAGCTGAGTAGTGCCGGAGCAGCTCTTGCTGATAAAAAGAATGGTATTGCAGAAATTTATTCTGTATGTACTCCGTTGGAAAAGGATGGGGTGCGGTTTGTGTATTCTGGCACGCCATTTCATAGTTATAAAAGTTCTACGGAAGCTTCAAAGGAAATTGCTGTTATTTCAAGTTTTTCATTTGTAATGGTGCTTTCGCTTTTGATTTTTGTGTTTAGAAGTCCGCTTCCTATTCTTGCTTCCGGGGCTTCTATTGTTATTTCCTGCTTGTTTGGTTTTGCGGCTGCATATCTTGTGTTTGGTTCAATACATGTTCTTGCAATGGTTTTTGCAACTTCACTTGTTGGTTGCTGTATTGATTACAGTCTGCATTTTTTTATTAACTGGAAAGCACGCCGTAAGCAGTCGTACCGCGGTCTTTCACTGTCATTTTTATCTACAGAAATAAGTTTTGTGTGTCTGTATCTTGCACCGTTTAATCTGTTAAAGCAGATTGCTGTGTTCTGCTTTTTTGGCATTTTAAGTGCTTTCTTTACAACTGTGCTTGTGTATCCTCTTTTTCCTCTTCCAAGGAAAGATAAGAATAATACTTTGCGTATAAAAAACCGTTTTTTTGAACGTAAACGAAACGTTAAGACCAGCATGGTTTATACTCTTTTGATTGCGCTGGTTTCGTTTACCGTAATGTTTATAAACCGTGACAATCTTAAAATTCGCAATAATATTTCCAGACTTTATAATCTTGAAGGCAGACTTAGAGAAGATGCGATGATTTCTAATTCTGTTCTGAAATATTCTCCGAGTGCCTGGTTTATTGTAAGCGGTAATACTCCAGAAGAAGTTTTACAGACAGAAGAAATAGTATGCAGAGCGTTGGAAGAAATTCATAAAAAGTCTGATTTTGGTTTTGTTGCAACTTCAATGTTTATTCCTTCAATAAAAAAGCAGAAAAAGTCTTTAGAAGCTGTAAAGGCTTTGTTGCCTTTTGTTGAATATCAGTATGATGCTTTGGGCTATGATGAAAGTTGTGCGTCTGAGTTTAAAAATTCATATTCTGTTGCTGAATCAACATACCTTACTCCTGAAGTAGAATTGCCTTCTTATATTGAAAGTCTTATTTCTTACTTGTGGGTGGGAAAAGTTGGTTCTAAATATTATTCAATAATATTGCCATCTATTGCTGTTAATCAGCAGGCATACCGTAAGATTGCAGAAGTTCATAATAATGTGATATATGCAGACAAGGTTTCTGATGTGGGCGCTTCGCTTGATTATCTTACAAAAGTTGTTTTAGCTTTGTTTGGTGTTGC